>NZ_AYTW01000034.1 GCF_002752635.1 Mesotoga sp. Brook.08.105.5.1 | reverse complement strand
CGGCCGAGAACTCCTTCTCGAGATGGAAACATTAACTCAGGTACGATATTCAGGCAAGTACGGTCATATCCTTACTGAGATTACCAAACCACAACGCGAAATACTCCAGAGTCTGAAGATTCAACCAAACTCATAGGTATAATTTGTCCGGGAAATTAGGTTGTTGAAATCTCTCCTTCGCATACGATTCCTCCAATAAAGAAAAATAAAAAAAATTACCCGACAAGTGTTATGCAAGATCGTACCAGATTCATGCTTTTGAGAAGTACAGAGTCAGTGAAGTGACGAATGACAACCGTTTGAACAATAGAGCAGAACTGTTCAATAAGAAGAATAACACCTGTCAAAAGCCTACAGCAAGGACTTGCTATGGTTCTGGGTTGCCCAAAGGTAGCGCGAAAGAATCATCATTTCCAGGACCAGTTATCCTTGGGACTCACATAGAACCTCTGTCTCGAACTCCCGTGAATGGATGTCACTTCATGAACGTTTAGTGTTTCACTGAAATCTATGGCAATTTGTGAATCTATGCTTGCTATTCTCTGGAAGACGTCGCTGGTCTTCGAAAAGTCGGCTGTACTCTCTTTTTGCCACAGGTTAACTGCAGCCGAGACCGCAACATTTGTGTCTTTCACCAATGTGTATGTCTGACTTGTGAATTTCACCGCATAAGAGAATGAGGTGACCATAATAAGCAGAACAAAGACGCTAACTACAAGAGCAATGAGCATTTCTACAATCGAAAAACCCTTACTCAAAACCATCACCTCGCTCCAAATCCAAAAGCCATAAGTAGACTTGATTCGGGTGTTGCGACAGGCAAATCCTCATTTGAGTACAAACGATCATCATATACGTTGAATTCCTGAAAACCTTTTATTTTATTATTATTGCCATATGTATAAGTTGGACTTGCCGACTTGGCTACTATTGTCCCGAACACATGCCTGTAGCCCATGTCATTGAAGTCCTCATATTTCTCGATACGGAAGGACCCGGAGCCATTGTTTCCAAATGCAAAGATATTGGACATAATCTTGATGTTCTTATGATTCTTGTTTTCCTCGTAAGGCATATAGATGTCTTTATCAATAGCCACAAGGTTCAGCATGTCATTTGCATTGTTCTCAGAAACTAGGCGGTTCAAATCGACATTTGTTCCGATTAGTTCTTTGTTAAGGTATTGCTGAATATCGCTGTAAATATCGTTATATACTATGTCCCCGATAATCTTTATATTACCAGCCATGGAAATGAAGGAGTATCTGCCATCAACCAAAGACAATTTACTGCCGTGACCTGTGCCCTGAGGAAGGCCTCCTCCGCCAACCTTTATGTCATTTTCGCATATAAAAACGCCTGCATGCTGCATATCTATCGTTCCAAGATCCTGATCAAGCAGATTAACACTTCCTGCACCCTGTCCGGTCTTTGTGACAAAAAAGCTCTTCGCATTCCATGGAGGCAGACTATCGAATTCCGAGCTCTTTGTTATAACCACTTGAGCAACATCTCTCGAATTATTCCGGCTTTTCCTGCTCCAGCCGTTGTTGTTCTTCTCCCAAACCTCATACTCTTCGATATACCAGTACTCGTGAACAGAGTATTTCTCGCTCGTGTCGAAGCCGCTTAGATTGTATCTGGCAAAGATTTGCTGCCCGGAAAGAACATCTGTCAAAACCTCAACTGAACCATAGTCGAGCTTATTTATAGCATTAACGGTTATCTTATTATTGCCCGTTGAGACGTCTTCGATGTAATAATAACTATCGAAGAACTTGCCCTCATAAGTGATCGAAGTCGGTACAGCTCCTCCAAAAAAGACCCCAAGACTATTGTTGCCAATGGAAGAAGAGTTGAAATATGAATCTAGAACAGACTGAGAGGATACGACCCTATTGTTATCTATAAACCCCTGATAGTATGATTTCATCTCTCCAAACTTGCTTTCCATAGAGCTTTTGATATCGTCAGTCACATACGTGAGTCCAGACCGAAAGTACCAGGGAAAGTATTTAGTAAAAGCCTCAGCTTTTAGTGCGTCGGTTCCCGGTTCAAGCGTTTCTCCGGTTTCGCTTGTTAAAATCTCGCTCAAGACCAGATCGTTGCCATCCACCTGAAGCTGATTCGCTATAATAATCTTTGCTGGCTTACTACTACTGGCTCCAAAATACACATAGTACTTTGATCCGTACTCAGTCCAGGCAACGTACTGCTGGGCGCTTAGCAGTTCGCGATCTTTGACTCCATCGTTGTTTTCATCTATCCACAAAGTCTTTTTCTCAGGAGACCCGTTATAACCAAGTTGGTGGATCCTTGGCTTACGGTTCATCATATTTCCCACGAACGTTGCCCCTATCCCCTGACTGGCCGGATGTTCTTTCTCGGCTTCAGTTTTCGGGGGTACGTTTATCGCAACTCCTATACCACTTCCACCGTAGTAAGATGGTCCGTCCACAAACTCGCCAGGTCCATAATAAGCGTTTGATATACCATTGAGAAGAAAAACCGCCCAGTTACTGAAGTATCTCGGACTAATGAATCCCCAGAAGATACTCTCAGCAAAACCGGACCTTGTGACCCTAATTGTTGCAAGAAGCATATTCGGGAAAACCTTATGTGGTCTGACGACCACTTCTATATCGCCACCGGGAGTGAGCTCTTGGAGAGCAAGTGTCATCGTGGATGTGGGAAGATAGAATGAGTGTTGAAATTGATCAAAGGTCTGTAACCAGTACGTATCTTCAAGCGTGCCGTCTGACATCTTCTGTATCGTTGAGTTATACCATTCCGGAGCAGTATCGGTGGCAGAAAAAGTGTTTATGGCAGCAATGTTAAGCGCAGCAGAATCGCTGTACTTCTTCTGAAAATAACCCAGGAGTGCGAAGAACGTATTACCTGCATCCAGCTGATTCTCAAGTTTTCGTTGAGCAAGAGATATGTCTCTCGTCTTGGCATTCACAAAGCTGATCAAAGATGTCGATGAGATGGACACGAATAGAAGGAGCAGCAAAACTGTTGGAAGTATCATACCGATTCTCTTCATAAGAGCCCCTACTTAATCGCCAGCAAGTTAACGCTAGCGTAGTGATTTGTTCTTCCATAAAGGATCTGATAGTCGATTTCATTGCTTCCTAAGTTGAAACTGATTTCCAAACCCGGATATTGCTGTGTGGAAAAAGCTATCCTGCTTCCATTAAGCTCAAGAGTATTTATTTCGGACTCGGGAAAGTCTGATACTGAGAAATCCTTTTCCCAGACAAAGACAGCCCCGTTCTTAAAATAGACCTGTTTCGTAACATCATGGTGATTCAGCGGAATATCAACCTTATATCTTATTCCAACCACGTTCCCGGATTGCTTTACTGGCCTGACATAAGTCGATTCTGGTCCCGCCTTCATAAGCTCTTTCTGAAGAACAAGATCTATCCTGGATATAACTCCAAGCTCTTCAGTTTTTATTCTTACCTTTTCCGTTTCTCTGATTGATAAAGAGTATAGAAGCATGATCGCAATTAGCGATATCGAGGATATCGCCAAAACCATAATGGCTTCAGCAAGAGAAAACCCATATTTAACCTTGTATGTCAAATGAATCACCTCGCTAATTATCGTAGTGCAATCGCATGCCATAATAATAAACAACAATTCGAATAAAACTAATGATCAATTCGATAATTGATTTCAAGTGTTTCTTGTTTAGAAAATTAACCTGGCCGCAATCTTACAGAACAAACTGATAGGTGTCTCACCTTCCGTGAGTTAGACCGAGCAATAAATAGCGTGTTCGTGAGATTCGCCGTCATCCCAGGGCTCTTATCGGCGGAGGGCAATGAACTTTTCTCACGCTCTTTTGAACCAAGAATAAAGCTCCTAGCTCTGGAACGAAGAATCGCTCTTCTGCTCTTTAGATGGACGGCTCTTCACGCTCTGCACCTATCACTAATCAACAAACACCGCGCTTTCCAACCTAAACTGAGTCCGTATCCATCTTGAGCGAAATCGTTTTGTATGAGAACGCATATGTGCTAGTATCGTTTCATAGTGATACGAAATAGGAGGGAGCATTTTGAACACAGATGAGTTAATTCAATCGCTTGAAGAGATACAATAGAGAAAGGAGATGAGTCTGCCCTCCAGGTTAAGGCCTTACTTTGAAAAGATGGATATGAAGAACAGGGCAGTACTGGTCTTTGGGTCTCGTGGTGTTGGAAAGACCACATTCCTTTTGAACAGATTCAGAGCAGAAGAATACTCTACCTCTCCGCCGACAATCCTCTGGTCGCCACAACTGACCTCTGGAGTATAACGAGTACAGCATTTGTCAGGGGCTACGAGGCAATATCGTCGATGAAACTCACTATGCAAGGGACTGGAGCATTCATCTGAAGGCCATCTACGACGCCTATCCGACAAAGCTAATAATAGCAAGCGATAGTAGCAGCCTGATACTGAGACAGGGCATTGCGGATCTCTCCAGAAGATTCTCCAGAGTCCACATCCCCCTAATGTCTTTGAGAGAGTACATATATCTGAGAGACGGTGTGCTTTTGCCGCTACTCAATCCGTTCGCTCTCGACTCTTCTGTGGCCAAAGAGATAATGGGCAGTATTAACGTTCTGGCGGCTTTCGAGGAGTATCTTGACCGCGGATTCAGACCGTCTTATTTAGAGTGGGATTATAAAGAACAGATTGAACACATCATCGAAAAAACTATCCACGGTGATGTCCCGTTCTTTGTGGCTCAAATCTCAGATATTCACTTCAGATTGATGAGTGCCGTTCTGGGATTCCTAGCGATATCAAAAGTCCCTACCCTTAACATCGAGAGAATGTGTAGAGAGTGGGGAATAGGAAAGAGAAAACTCTATGAACTTCTCTCGATAATGGACGCAACAGGGATAATAAGGATAATATTCAAAGAGAATGACAATCGAACCTTCTCCAAAGGCGAGAAGATATTCTTCGGCGATCCCGCTTTCTACTACATAGGCGCAAAAAATACAGGCACAAGAAGAGAAGCTTATGTGGCCGAGGCCTTCGAAGATGCGGGTAGCAGAGTTTTTGCCTGTCCGGACGAGCAAAACGGGGACTTCCTGATAAACAAAACAGTCGTTGAAGTGGGCGGAAAAAACAAAAGAAGGCAGACTTCGTAATAAGAGACGATACAGATATTCCTCATCTAAACTGCATTCCGATGTGGACCCTTGGCTTCCAGTATTGATAAATGAAACAAGAGCGTACTCGCACGTTATAAGAACCGCAGTGGATTAAGCACAAGACCACGTGAAGGAGCGATTTCGAGACGTTCGCTGCGCTTCTGAGAAGACGAGAGTTCTCCTCTGGAGTATGTAAAAAAGATTGTGTAAACCCTCTAGAATGGAATAGAAGAATGGAGGGAAGAGAAGATGAAATTTGACAGAGAAAAGATCAAGTCGTTAATCGAGAAGAATGGATTTGAATGATGTAATTCTGATTTCTCAAACCATCATGACTTTTCGAAAGTTGCATGCAGGTGTTCAATTCTCACGATTCTTGAGACTCAAATGAGCTGGTTACTTGGGAAGTGCTCTTGCGATTTCACATTGAAATTACGGAAGTTTCTTCTCATCAGGCACTGTTTTGCATTGACTTTCGTGGAAGATGATGAGGATAAAGGATTATTCTCCTAATGAAGACAGGAAAGGAGATGGTGATTTATGAGGGAAAAAGAGAGGGAGATAGTCAAAAGACAAATCCGCGAGTTGCTTTCGGAATCCGCAAAACCCTATATTGATAAGAGAGCAGATATGATCCTAGAGAGCAACCTTCTTAAAGACGAAGAAATTTCTGAGCTGATTCAGGAAGGAAGAGCTTACACAATGGCAATTGCGCTCATAAACGACTGGTTGCTCACACTCCCTTATCCCCTGAAAGGGAAGGCGTACAAGAAACTCAAGAAAGTTCTCGATAGTTTGATGACACACCAAAATAATGGTTGATTGAGCACTTCCACATTGAATTAGATTTCCAATACCTCGCCTGATGAGAGCAACGCTTAGGTTTTTCACTCAGGATACAGAAATAGTAAACCGGTATACTGTTCTTTCTATGTGACTCGCACGGCAATAACATCGCAGTTAGGTTCTGTTTTCTGCTGAAGGGTTGTCATCCCCCGGCTCCTCTTTGAAATACGATAATTGCATTCGTTTCACGAAGTTGTGCGTGAATTGGGATAAGTGGATGGACCTTATGACACTGCTCGGAAAACAGATCTGCGAGTTCTGAAAAATCTGCAGTCACCAATGATATTCCTTTGTCAACTACGATTGTAGATCTGCAGTTCTTCCAATGCCCCCCTGTTTTGATATACTCTATTTAAGCAGAGAGTCGTCTCTCCAATTCTTGTCCTGTTCTGCTACCATTACTGGTTCTCTGCGATTGTAAGCGAAGTTCCATTCAGGAGGTCGATATGGACAATTCAGAGAGGTTTATGCAGGCCTTCAGATCGATAGAGGGTTATCTGAGGAAGATAAACGAAGATTACCGAATCGACGGCTTCGCAAGATCCTTGAGAGATGCATCAAAGAGCGACAAAACTCTGCGCAACTACCTCGACATACTACTCGAGTACGCCGAACTCCGAAATGCAATTGTCCACACGCTAACAAGTGATGGCAAACCTATTGCAGAACCGCATAAGGAAGTCGTAGAAAATATTGAACACGTTGCCGAAATGTTGAACGCTCCACCCAGGGTATCTACAATATTCAAATCAGGAAAAGTCGTTACAATCGACCTCAACGATACGGTTGACAAAGCCCTGAAGATCATAGGGGAGAAGTCATTCTCTCAGATTCCCGTCTATGAGGGAAGGCAATTCAGAGGAATTCTCACTACGAATGCGATCGCCAGGTGGATGGCCTTTGTTGGCGAAGAAGAGAGGGCGTGCATAAAAGATATGCCGATTCGAGCCGTGATGGACTATGCGGAAGAAGACGAGGCAGTCGAATTTGTTAGCAGAAAAGCGACTCTCTTCGAAATCGCAGCTTCATTCAGCGAGTTCAGTGCCCTGGGAAAAAGGCTTGAGGCGATACTTGTAACTGAAAACGGAAAAAGAAGCGAGACTCCTCTGCAGATAATCACCATCTGGGATATCCCGCTCATATCTGAGACTCTAAACTCCTGAGAGAAAATACAGACAAAGCCAGACATCGAATACCGGAAGGAAAGGTCTTAAATCATAATACCATCTCCTGGCTCTATTCAAGCTGTACAATAGTTAGAATCATTCTTCTCAAGAAGTGACTAGATGTCACAAGCAGATTGCACTCTTTCATGAAATTGAATTGTCTTTCCAATAATCCATCATTGGAGAAACTTGAACCACAAAATCCCTGCACGATCCTTGGAGTAACATCTTGGAACAGACTCCTCTGTGGAATTGCGTTCTCGCATTCAAATACTAAAGTCAACTGAATGTAAAAAAGTGAGTCTGTCACGAAATTATTCAACCGGCAATTACCCTGAAATCAAACTGAACAGAACCTCTTCTTATTGGAGTCAGACCAGTTCGAATGATTCTTGCTCAATCGCTGTTAACGCTATCGTAGAATGTAAGCGCTTTTCCAGAATGACGGGATGTGATGTTTTCCAAATAACCTGAAGCCGTCATCCCGAGTTACTCTGATATCAATCCCTTTCTTTGTCATCCTGAAGTGCTCCTGTTCAGGATCTCGCCCTAAGAGCCGCTGTGCGCTTAAAAACGAAGACCCGCTGGACGCTGGGAAGAGCCGTAATTCGTTGTCCGTCCCAGATCATGAACCCGTCCTTGGGTTGGGAAGAGCCTGAGGTCAGAGGCAAGAGGTCGGAAGAGCGAAGCGTCGTCGATTGCCCAAGAACAAAGAATAGATCCTCGCTCCGGAACGAACAATGGGTTTTCCTCCTCCGCGACGGAGAACTGTCGACAGTGAACCCGCAGGCGAGTCTTAATAGACATCTGTCCTATATCTTAAACTTGCGCTGGTAATATACTCTTATGCAGGAGGGTTGTTCATGAAGGTAATTGGAGACAGAAAACAAACCACGGAATACTTGTCGAGATTCGATCTGGCAGCGCTTCTAGACAAAGCTGTTATAGATCAGTTTGAGCTGCACAGATTCGAGAGAGGCGAAGACATTTTCACCATAGATGAGCGGCCAGAGTACCTCTACTTTCTTGTGAAAGGAAAGGTCAAGGTTTCGATCCTCTTGAGAAATGGCAACAGGGTATTGCTTAGATTCTGCGTCCCTCTTTCTTTGCTCGGCGACCTGGAAATAGCCAATGACTTCGCTGTCAGGTCTTCGGTTTCGGCAGTCTCGGAATCTGAACTTCTGGCTCTGAGGCTTTCCAGGGTAAGAGAGAATCTGATGAGCAATCCTGCCGTCCTGAGATTGATCATTCGCGAACTGTCTTTCAAGCTTTATCATAATGCCGTCGTGAAGACATTGACTTCATCGGCCCCGCTAAAGACGAGAATCGCAACTTATCTCCTGCTAATGACCTCAGATGAAAGGAATGAAAGAATGCTGGATGAACTGGAAACTGAAAGTCAAGCTGAGATCGCCGAGCTTCTGGGGGCTAGCTACCGCCATGTAAACAGGGTTTTGAACGAACTGGGTCGAGAGGGAATATTGAGAGTCAGTAGATCACAGATAAAGATCGTCGACTTCGACAAACTCAAGAATCTTGCCTCGGATCTGTACGGGTGAATGAAAAATGATTAAGGGTATTCTATTTTCCGTGACTGCAGGCATAGTTATCGCCATGCAGAGCGTGTTTAGTGCGAGACTTAGCGAAAAAGTCGGCTTTTTTGGCTCTAATTTCTTCATACATGGTACTGGTTTTCTCCTTGCTTCATTTCTTCTACTGCTTTTCGGAAGAGGCGAGCTTAGCATCGAATCGATCAAAGGACTGAATCCAATCTATGCAACTTCGGGGTTCATAGGCGTTCTAATTATCTTTAGCATTGCACAAGGCGTATCAGCTCTTGGCGCCAGCAGAGGAATTGTGATAATTGTTATCACACAGATAATTTTCGCATTGGTAATAAATGTCTTGGGTTTGTTCGGTGAAACACCTCTTCACCTGACTCCAGCGAAAATTACAGGCCTGTTCCTAATGCTTTTCGGGGTCCTGATTTATCAGCTATCAAAGTGAGAACGATGAGATGCAGCTTTTCGATACCCCAGCCCCGAATATAATTCGGGATCAGGGCTTTTCAACCACCGTGGTTGGGGGTAGCGGGTTCGTGTGTGTAGGAAAGAGCAAGAGAACCTGGTTGACCGTTGAACGGTTCACCGTTTGCCGAGAAAAGCATCAGTTGCAAGTTCCAAGATGCAAGTTGTAAGAAAAAGCAAAAGGCCGGGGGGTTGGGGGTAGCGGGTTCGTGGTAGGAAAGAGCAAGAGAACCTGGTTTACCGTTGAACGGTTCTTCGAGGAGAACCCGTTGTTCGTTCCAGAGCGAGTATCTGTTCTTCGTTCTTGGTTAAGGCAAAAAACCACGAATGGCATTATGATCTTCGATCTTATCCAAGGACGGGTTTATGCTCCTTGGACGCCGGACGGCTCTCAATGCCCTTACGAGACCCGAGACTTATTACCCGAGATCCGGTTCGTACCAGGAACTTGGACACGAAGTGTCGGAACGAAGAACTTAGGTGCAAAGCACCAGAACAATGGACTTCTCTCTTTGCTAAGAACCTGGACGCGCAGTATCGGAAAGATGAACCACTCTGCATGTCTTGATCCTAAATCCCCGCTTGAGCGGGGGGGACCGCTTGCGGTGGGGAGTGTGCTCTTTGAAATGCCTCTCACATCGTTTTTCGCTTTTTGTTTTGTCATCCCGTAGTGGTCTTGTACGGGATCTCGCCCTGAAGAGCTGCTGTACACCAGAAGTTCCGCTGCACGCTTAAGAACAAGAACCCGCTGATCGCTTGTAAAAGCTCAGTTGCAAGTTCCAAGATGCAAGTTGTAAGAAAAAGGGGGAAGACCGGGGTTGGGGGTAGCGGTTCGTGGTAGGAAAGAGCAAGAGAACCTGGTTTACCGTTGAACGGTTCTTCGAGGAGAACCCGTTGTTCGTTCCAGAGCGAGTATCTGTTCTTCGTTCTTGGTTAAGGCAAAAAACCACGAATGGCATTATGATCTTCGATCTTATCCAAGGACGGGTTTATGCTCTTGGACGCTGGACGGCTCTCAATGCTCTTACGAGACCCGTGACCCATTACCCAAGATCCGGTTCGTACCAGGAACTTGGACACGAAGTGTCGGAACGAAGAACTTAGGTGCAAAGCACCAGAACAATGATCTTCTCTCTTTCTTTGCTAAGAACCTGGACGCGCAGTGTCGGAAAGATGAACCACTCTGCATGTCTTGATCCTAAATCCCCGCTTGAGCGGGGGGGACCGCTTGCGGTGGGGAGTGTGCTCTTTGAAATGCCTCTCACATCGTTTTTCGCTTTTTTGTTTTGTCATCCCGTAGTGGTCTTGTACGGGATCTCGCCCTGAAGAGCCGCTTCACGCTTAAGAACGAGGACCCGCTGATCGCTGGAAGAGCCGCTGTACGCTTAAAAACGGTGAACCCGCTGATCGCTGGAAGAGCCGCTTCACGCTTAAGAACGAGGACCCGCTGATCGCTTGTAAAAGCTCAGTTGCAAGTTCCAAGATGCAAGTTGTAAGAAAAAGCAAAAGGCCGGGGTTGGGGGTAGCGGGTTCGTGGTAGGAAAGAACACGTTGAACCATCAAGAGCTTCCCTGCGAAGCGAAACTGGCCTTTGCGAAGCAAAGACTGGCCAGGCGAAGCCTGACTGGCCTGCGCAGCAGACTAACTTCTGAAGAGCCGCTGCACGCTTAAGAATGAAGGCTCGCTGCCGGTGATTGGTCCAATATGGAGTTTTACAACAAACAAGTAATTCTATCTGGCAGAATGTTGTGTGGAAACCCCGGAGTTTGCCGGAATTTCCGAAAATCATCAAACATCGTCATTCATTAGCGGCTTTCCCGCAGCTCTCACTGCGTCAACTAACAATGGCTTTTTGGAAATTCCTCTATGCATCATTCCTGTGAGACTCTCACTATATAATTCCCGTACCGACCCTTCGTAACTGCTTACTCTGTCATCCCGAACTTGTTTCGGGATCTGGGATTTCGAAGGGGCCTTAAATTCCTTATAATAATCTTTCCACAGAAATGAATTGAAATACTGTTCTATATACTGGTCACTTATGCTAAAATGTGTTTGTTATAAAGGTCATTAATTGACAGGTGGTTAATATGACAGATCAACAGATGTTTTCCGTCCTTGCAAGATGGAATTACTGGGAAGATCGATCCCTTCCGGACCTTGTTTACAGAAGAGAGGTCGGTGAGATTGAAGAATTTCTTGACAGCAATTTCGTGCAGATCGTAAAAGGGCCTCGAAGATCCGGCAAATCATCTCTTCTTAAGATTGTGTACAGAAAGCTCCTGGAATCTGTTGATAAACTCTCCTTTCTGTTCTTGAACCTTGAAGATGTTTCTCTTTCAATGGAAGAGAAAACACCTGTCCTTCTTGAAAAACTCTACAGGCTTTACAGGCAGAGAGTCAATCCCGTTGGAAAAACCTACATGTTTGTCGATGAAATCCAGCATATACGAGGCTGGGAGCAATGGATAGAGACTTACAGGGAGTCCGGAGAGGTCAAATTCATTGTTACCGGCTCATCTTCAAAGCTTTCTTCCAAGGAGTTTGGAACGCTGTTGACAGGAAGGCACATAGATCTGACTCTGTTGCCCTTTTCATTCGCAGACTTTGTGCGATCAAAGGGAATTGAAGTCTCCTCGCTTTCAATTGAACTCAAGAGTGATCTCATCAAGAATCTGCTGTTCAGTTATTTGGATTCTGGAGGCTTTCCTGAGATTCTCTTGAACTTCCCGGAAGAAAACGGGACAAAGATTCTCGAGGCATATTTCGACGACATCATATACAGGGACATCGTAGAGCGTTGGAATATCAGAGACGTTCTGCTTACAAAGAGAATCGCGCTCTATGCTCTGAAGAGCAGCGGAAATCTCTTGAGCTACAGAAAAATACAGAAGGCTCTCGAACAGACCTCGGGAAAGACTTCAACCAGCACAATTTCAGAGAACATGTCGCACCTATCGGAAACATACATATTGTTTGAAGTAGAGCTTCATACGAATTCCGTCAAGAAAGCCCTAATCAACCCAAGAAAAGTATATTCCGTCGACACTGGCCTGAGAAAAGCCGTTGTCAAGCCGCTCACTGAAGATTTTGGAAAAGATGGAGAGAACATTGTCTTTCTAGAGCTCTTGAGGCGGGGCTATGAAGTGACTTTCTGGAAGACTGACAAAACCGAAGTTGATTTCGTCGCCTCTGGAAGAACTGGCGATCTGGTCATCAATGTCACAATGTCAAATCTGGATGATCTCGATTTGAGAGAACGTGAACTTCGGGGATTACTCGAATTCGAGGGCGAGAGATCCCGCAGGATACTTCTAAACAGCGACATTGAAGACACGCTGAAGATTCACGACAAGACCATTGAGCTGATTCCTCTCTGGAAATGGCTTCTTATTGAGGATTTCCTCCCAAGCAGATAATCTGCACTATTTCTGACAGGTTTTCGCAAACGCAAAGGGCTTCAACTGAACTCAACGATCTGCTGGGTTTTCAGACAGATTCATTTGGAAAGATGCCTTCTGTCCTCTCAAGCGCTCTCCATGATATCCATGGACTGGTTCATGATCCGGGACCAACTAAGGACGGCTCTTCACAGCGGCCAGCGTGTTATATCAAGCGATGAGCGAGTCTTTTCATGTACAGCGGCTCCTTTATCGGCAGTTTATCGGAAATGAGAGTTGACGTCGACTCGCGAAATGTGTCAGTGGCAGGAATCATTAATAAGAGATCAATTTCGAAGATGAAGCAGCGGTCACCAGAATACGAAAACGGAAGTGACTGCGCTTCGATTCATTTTCCATCATTCTGAATTATCACTATGCCTCTCACTGCTTTCATAACTCTATTGCCTAGTTTTCAAATCGGACAAAATCTCAGACATAAGGCTGCTCTCACGATCTGAAAGTAACTTCGAACAGCTGGAGAGAACCCATTGCAGAGAAAGAGGTCCGCACGCTGTATATAAATTCTGAACAATTGATGCAGCTATGCATTCCTCCCTAGAAGATCTCTGCAGCGATAGTATAGAATAGTGTTCTTTATACTGTACATTTCTGGCACTATCTGTTCGTTATAGAGGTCATTAACTGCAGAGTGGTCTATCCTCACTCATATAACAGTGGTTGGGCTACGAATGAAAAAGGGTGAAAAGTCGATTATTCACTTGTTGTAAAGATAAAGATATGTGTCCGCCTTTCTTCAATAATGCCAGCTTCTGTTCGTCTTCGCCCAAACCGTCACTTTCCCAGACCCCGTTCGATGAAGTCTTCCATTTCCTGTATATACTCAGGATTATTGCAGGCTTTCTTCCAGTCATCCAAGATCCTTTCGAAAAGCTCATCTGGAGCATCCTCGGCCCAGTCTTTGAACTGAGATGTCGATTCTTTGTCGAACTGGTTTATTCCTTTCAGAATGCCCATGCAGTATTTCTTCGCCTCGTTGTCCAGTGAAAGGTCGAAATATCTGTTCAGTTCATTTATGAATGGTTCTAGAGCCTCTTCAAACATTTCCCACGCTCTATCTGACGGTTCCACATACCCATACCTCATGCTGCCTGATTGTTCCCAGAGATCCTCAACTTCAATTCCTTCCAACGCATAGTAAACTTGAGAAGCAACGTTCTCGACATCTATATCGCGCAGGTATTCCAATGCGATTTGTTCAATACGTTTTGCAATGCTCCGATCTTCGTTGGCCAAGGCTTTCAGTATAAGAAGAGCATCATGACCGCTGATTTTGTCAAGAACCTTCTTTTTCTTAGTTACTGCTCGAGATTGCTTCTTGCTCCTATCCGCCATGATTCCACCTCAACACCCGAGTCGTTATTCTCAGAAGATACTGGATAACTTGATTATAACTCTCTTACAGTGAGTTCTAATTACTGTGATCTCCATTGGGATCATGATCAGTGCGGAGGGTTCAACACAGGAGAGGCGAATGAAATAAATGTGCTGATGTCTGAACGCAGAATCATTAACAGACTCGTTTTTTTCAGAGACGTGGTTGGAGGGATTCCGTGGTTGCGGGTACGAAAGAACAAGGTTAGTCTGGTTCGCAGTTGAACGGCTCACCGTTCGCCGCGGATAATCAGTTCTTCGTTCCAGAGCGAGTATCTGTTCTTCGTTCTTGGGCAATCGACGACGACGAGGCGGATCAGAGGTAAGGGGAATGAGGCTAGAGGTAAGAAAATCAAGATCGGTTCTGTCTCTTTTTTTGTGTAAACCCCTTTTTTGTAATGGGTTTAAGAATCAGCTTATGTACTTAGCTAATCTTTCATACTTTATCACAAGTTGAGTAAGGATCTTTGACCATTCAAGGGTTCTTACTGTCCATTTCTTTGTTATATTTATTATTGCTAGATAAGCCATCTTTAAAAGAGAAGTATCCGTAGGAAAGACTCCCTTATTCTTCGTTACCTTCCTCAGTTGACAATTGACGATTCA
>NZ_AYTW01000033.1 GCF_002752635.1 Mesotoga sp. Brook.08.105.5.1 | reverse complement strand
ACGGGGCTCTGACTTCTTCCCCGGCGGGCCTTTTTCTCCCACTGAACATTCTTGCCTTAGCTGGACGTGCACACTCCCCGTCGGCAGGAGCATGCCGCCACCCCGCTCAAGCGGGGACTTAGATCAAGAAAGAAAGAGCGTGAAGAGGATAGAAGAGATGTTTGATGAGCAGCTGAATATTGAGAGATCAAGTCAGCGAGGAGGAAAAATAGGGACAGACTCCATTTTCTGAAGAGCGGTTCATCGTTCCGACGCTTCGCGTCCAAGTTCTTGGTTGGTTTAGGATCGAGGGCGTAGAGCGGGAGCAAGATCCATTACTTAAAGAACGGTGTCCCGTATAGAATTACTTCAGGCTGACACGGGTTCAAAAATAGGGACAGACTCCATTTTTAGGAACAAGAGCAGTTCTTCCTTCATAAGAGCGTGCAGAGAGCCGTCCTTCGACCTTCGTCCAGGAGCAAAAAATAGGGACAGACTCCATTTTCTGAAGAGCGGTTCATCGTTCCGGAGCTAGGAGCTTAGCAAAAAATAGGGACAGACTCCATTTTCTCAAGGGCGAATACAAAAATAGGGACAGACTCGTTTTTTCAGAGTCGTTGTTGGTGGTACGGGGGACCTAAAATAGGGACAGACTCGTTTTTTCAGAGCCGTTGTTGGTGGTTGGTAAGCGTTTATAAACAAATAAGAGCACAATCACAATAAAAATAGGGACAGACTCCATTTTTAGGAACAAGAGCGGTTCTTCCTTCATAACCTAATTTCCCGGACAAATTATACCTATGACTTTCAAGAAAATAGGACAGACTCCTTTATTTACATTTGCGTAATATAGTTCTTCGTTCAGGAGAGCAATGCAAAGAGAGATGAAGACAAAAGTGATACAAGAAGAGGTATCTCTTTGCCTTTTTCACCATAGGAAAATAGGGACAGACTCCATTTTTGAGAACAAGAGCAGTTCTT
The DNA here is from genome assembly GCF_002752635.1 of Mesotoga sp. Brook.08.105.5.1. Classification (NCBI taxonomy): domain Bacteria; kingdom Thermotogati; phylum Thermotogota; class Thermotogae; order Kosmotogales; family Kosmotogaceae; genus Mesotoga; species Mesotoga sp. Brook.08.105.5.1. The sequence goes on along the minus strand of NZ_AYTW01000033.1, from coordinate 6,297 downwards.
CGTTCATAAGAGCGTGCAGAGAGCCGTCCTTCGCCCTTCGTCCAGGAGCGTGGACCCGTCCTTGGAAGAGCGGGAGAAGAGCAGTTCTTCGTTCCGACGCTTCGCGTCCAGGTTCTTGGTTTCTCTCCTAGAACTGCGTCTAGGGTATGGCAAGGGTATGGCAAGAGCCGAAAGAGCGGGAAGAGGAAGAGAGAGAGAAAGAAAGAGAAAAATAGGGACAGACTCCATTTTTAGGAACAAGAGCGGTTCTTCCTTCATAACCTAATTTCCCGGACAAATTATACCTATGACTTTCAAGAAAATAGGACAGACTCCTTTATTTACATTTGCGTAATATAGTTCTTCATTCAGGAGAGCAGTGCAAAGAGAGATGAAGACAAAAGTGATTCAAGAAGAGGTATCTCTTTGCCTTTTTCACCACGAGGGGAATTGGACAAGTAAATGAGGAGTAGTAAAACAAGAAGAAGTGAAGTGGTGAGGATGAATCATCCAAGAGCGAACAGTTAGATGCTGTATTCTGTTGTGTCTAACCCATTGAACAAAAGCTCTGTTCAGATGGAAAGCCGTTCTTCAGCGATCAAAAGGTTGCCGAATTCGAAAATGTTTTAAGCGTTTCACTTAAAAGAAGGCCAAGGGGTAGACCGAAAAAAAGTGACGCTGTAGAAAATATGGTCGCATTTTCTACGGGAAAATGGTAGGGTCAAGAGATGCGCCTTGGGTTTAGGCAAGAGCTGCTTTGCAGCGGGGCGAATCCCTCGGGATTGACACGACAGACTAAGCCGGTGTCACGAACTCCTATGAAATTGTTTCGAACCACTTCGTGGTTGTTGATAAGCTAGCTAAGCTGAAAACCGAGTTGCACGCTAACGAGTGAGGAAGCCTTGAAAAACAGAGATAGTTCTCAAAGGTGTTCTTTCCTTTGTTATTTTTGTTGGTTTATAAGGTAGATGCCCAGCACCATGTGTTGAAATCCCAAATACTTTCCTCTTGGTTTTTCATTATAATTGGTCTGGTAAAAGAATCCAGCTTTTTAACCAATTCCTGGTATGAAATATCCGTAAGTTGTCCGTGTCTTGAAATGAAGGCTTTCCACCGTATTTCCATACCAGCATCGTCTTTGATCATTTCGGGAAAGAAAGTTTCTTCTGGAAGAGGAGTTCCTCGATTCATGAAGGTTGATTTTATTGAGTTGGAGAGGACATCGAGAGAAAAATTGGTTGTTTGAGCAAGGTAGTATATGTCATAGAAATCTTTCAACCTGCTATTTGCCGTGCTTCTTTTGACAGTTGTCTCAAGCTTTTCAGCTATAACTGTTTCTTTGGAATAAGCTATAACCTTAGGAGCTTCAAAATCAAGAAGTACGGGATATTCCATTTCAATCGGACTTGGAACAATGCTGTCTCCCACGGCAATATCCAAATGAAGTCGGGTCTTTACTTTAGTATTGGCAAGCTGAGCTACAAAAAAGACCCGAATTCCTGTATAATCTTGATCTTCTGTTATTTGCTCAACCTGAATGCTGTTTGCATCAAATAGCACCCCATCATTCGAGTCTGCGGAATTAAGTATTTCCTCAATAATTGGTTTTACCTTGTCTGCTTTTATTGGAAGCCCCTTTGCAAGAAAATCTAGGTCTTTTGTAGGCCTTGATCTATTTAGGGAATCGTAGGATATCAACAGCATTCCGCCTTTGAGTATCAATCTATTTCTGTATTTTGATTTTCCTAATCTGTAGAGAAAACGCTCATAAAAGTATTGTATGAGCAAGTACTCATTGGATCTTCCTGTCTTTCTTGAAATGTTCAACAGTTTCGTTCTAACCGAAGCCCCAATATTTTGCATACAATCACTCCATAGCGGATTTTATAATGGGTATAAGATAAGGTGTTATCACCGTTTTGATTCTAAGCATTGATGCGTATTCCATTAGCTTTGAGATATTTGAATCCTTGCGTTTTACATAATTTATTAATGATTCAACGGCAATGTCTTCTCCAAGTTCCTTCCTGAATCTGAAAGCATCGCAGATGGTTCTTTCGAGGTCATATATTCTTATAATCCCGGAATTCGTTTTTATTCTGGTAATACCGATTTTGTATGTGCTTTTGTCAAAGTAATAGAGTTTAACGGGGGGATATTCAAACTTGAGATGACTTACGTTATTAGGTACACCAATGGTAATTTTAGGAGAGATGTATGTAGTCAGGTTATAAAACTGGAGTGCTGAAGCTAGACATATAACGGTATATTTACTTGCTTTAGTAATTGCCACAAGATCAGTTTCAAGACCATTGTATGCATCTGCCAGCATATATAGACCATGTTTTATCCTGATAATCCATCCATTTTCTAGAGCCGTCTTTATTTCTCTTGGATGTATTCCCGCTTTTAGAAACTGCGATGTTTGCTGGAAATAATTATTATATTTGAAGCAGGACTTTATTTTTTTCTCAATATCGGTTTTATTGCTCATTAAAAAGGCCTCCACCGATTATGTGGATAGAACACTATGTAATTATAAATATTTGCCTAGTGTTCTATCCAGATTATTCTACCATAATGGCAGCTTAAGAAACACGACACGAACCGCTTTGCGGTTGCCATGGAAAAACGCATGGAAAAACGGGGACAGACTCCATTTTTAGAACAAGAGCGGTTCCTCGTTCCGACGCTTCGCGTCCAAGTTCTTGGTTGGTTTAGGATCGAGGGCGTAGAGCGGGAGCAAGATCCATTACTTGAAGAACGATGTCCCGTATAGAATTACTTCGGGCTGACACGGGATAATCGGATGGGGCATTAGAATCTCATTTCTTTGTCAACAACCAAGAAAAGAAAATGGGGACAGACTCCATTTTTGAGAACAAGAGCAGTTCTTCCTTCATAAGAGCGTGCAGAGAGCCGTCCTTCGAATGGAAAAATAGGGACCTTATCATATTAATAAGGAAAAGTCTACTACTCAAGTGACATTCAAGTTGTCAACCACATCCTTAGTGGCAGCTAAGGATGGATGAGCATCCTGGGAGTATTCAGGAGTTTTGTTTTATGTTGATAAAGTAGTAAAATGAAAGCATTGTTAATTGTTGTATTTTCTATCTTCTCTAGGGAACTTGCTTCGTAGAAGAACTGTCATTGCGGTTAGAGTTGAAGCACTCAATTCTTGGAAGCTCGCTTGATGACTTATGCATAAGTTCACTGGAAGGAGGTGAAAAGATTGCCAACAACTGGCCAGAAAGTCGAAGTCTCTGGTATCTACAAATGCACAAACTGTGGTAATGAAGTCACTTGTGTAAAGGGCGAAAGGTTTCCTCCATGCAGCAAGTGCCACAAGACTAATTTCACTCTAGTCCGAAGAACAAAGTAGCTGGACAGTGATTTCGAACCCTAATTTGAGCACTAATTCTACAGAAAGACTTATTGTTATTTGAACGTTGTTATTGCAAACAAAAGCTATCAGGTGTCTTGACTTGACCTGACCAAGGAGGTAGAAAATAGCAATGAAAGAACCGCGGTTTGAAATCTTTAAGGACAAGAATAATGAATATCGATTCAGACTCCTAGCACCTAACGGAGAAATTATTGCCATAGGCGAAGGTTATTCAACCAAGAGCAATTGTAAAGACGGTATCAATAATGTGAAAGAATACGCACCAGTTGCTCAGATCAAAGACTTGACTGAAGCAACTTGACCACGGATATTAGGTACCCGTTATCTGCTTTTAGTTAATGCTTTATGATGAAGACGGGGACATCAACAAAGTTGACGTCCCCGGTGTCATCTAATAGTAAAAATAGGGACATACTCCCTTTTTGAGAACAAGAGCAGTTCTTCCTTCATAAGAGCGTGCAGAGAGCCGTCCTTCGACCTTCGTCCAAGAGCGTGGACCCGTCTTTGGGAAGAGCGGGAGAAGAGCAGTTCTTCGTTCCGACGCTTCGCGTCCAAGTTCTTGGTTGGTTTAGGATCGAGGCCATAAGAGCGGGAGCAAGATCCATTACTTAAAGAACGGTGTCCCGTATAGAATTACTTCGGGCTGATACGGGATAATCGGATGGGGCATTAGAATCTCATTTCTTTGTCAACAACCAAATGTTCTTGTGGGCCTTCGATTCCTTGTTTGTGGAGAAGACGTATTTTCTGGGAGTTCTTGCTGTCGTTTACCTTGCCAGATGAAACCCAGAAAAACTTCCGGTTCTCAGTGATGACTCTTATCTGATTATCCATGATCCATCGCTTCATCCATTGCGCCTTTTTGATCACCTCATCGACCTCGGATTCATTTGCCGGATGAATCTCTATGAATGCTGTTTTCAGAACAGCATCACTCTCGATGAAAACAGCATAATCCCATCTATTCTCAGTCGGATAATCCTCTTTGAGGCATCTATCTATATCAACGCTCTTTGCATTGGTTCTCGTTTCTTGAGACTTACTCTGTCAGGTTTCCAATTGCTTGAAGTCCGTTCTTTATACAGGGGCCAAGAGATGAATTCATTATGGGCTGTATTTGATCTATTTTCTACCTCCAGAGCTTTGCTACGATTTCGTTTGTCTTGGAAGTGAATTCTACGAGGCCACCCCATTCCGACACTGACTTCTTATCGCTCCCGGGATCGAGTGAAGAAATATCTTCAGTCACCACGCCAGCCTCGGTCGGTTTGAAGTAGTTGACAACGAGCTTCTTGTTTTCGAAATCCTTTATTAGTTTGTTCGTATTTGTCGTTGTTTTTAGTTCGAAAAGGTCGAGGAGAAGCTTCCTCTTTTTGTCTGCAGTTGCTTCAGGATGAGATACAATCTCATTTATTGCCCAAACGAGTTCTATTATTCCCGAAGAATGGGTTGAGAGCAGGACTCTATAATTCCTGCTCAACAGTTCGACTATAGTAAGAAAGACATCCCTAATTGCAAGCGGGTGAAGGCCTGCTTCTGGCTCTTCAACTATGACCCAGTTCACGCCTTGCTTTTTAGAGACTTTTGCCGAAGGCAGCAGCCAGAACAACCCAAGTAGTAAGGGCGCAAATTCTCTTTGGCCTGCAGACCAGGTCATGATAGGCATTGATACTCCCGCAACCTCCAGCATGATTCTTTTCCTGAGGCCTATATCTAGTTTCAGCTTGCCTTCTCTCATTATGGATTTCTGCAGCGCGTCCCTTATCTCTTTCTTGAAGTATCCGTCTCTCGGAAAGATAGGGATGCCGCCGCTCCCAAGGCCGGAATCCATTATGCGCCTGATCTTCTCACTGAAGTCCTTAACAACGAAAGGGTACGTAGGATCGAAAGAGGTGAAAGGAAGTGGCCACCCGGCAGAGATAATCAGAACTCGTTGAGCGGGTATATAGAATACTTTGGCCTCACTGTCTTCTCCGCCTGATCTCTTCACGTGAGTTTCGATCTGAAACTTTCTTCCGTTAAGTCCAATGTAGCTCTGAGAATTCCATATCGCCTGCATCCCTTCGCCAAAATAGACTGGCAAGAAACTCTCGAGCTCATTCTTCCAATCAAAGCCAAACTTCTTCAATTCTCTGACTATGTCGGCGTGATCAACGCAGAACTTGAACAACTGAAGAAAGATGCTTTTACCCGTTGCTTGTGGCCCGACGAGAACGGTCAGATCACCGGCCGAAATGTCTGCTTTTTTTATCGGCCCGATATTCTCAAGAACGACTCTCACGGAGAACCCTCCCTTCTTCCTGCGCTGCTTAGGCTATACAAGAACAATTATATCAATTTCCGCATGAATTCCTGAATCTTCAACCAAACCACACTAAGTAAGGCCTTTCTATAAATAGGGACTTCATTATTCACATTTCTATCGCACAAACCTCGTTCAGCATGTTTGATATACTTTCTACATTCATTTTTAGCCCTTTAATGGTCCCGTCCATATCCATGGTCGCCCTTGTATCAAGGCCTACTATTGATGCGATAAGAAATCCACCTTTCAAGATGAAGTTCGATTGGTAGCGTGATGATGAAATTCTTTCCAGCAAACGCTCCAGCATATAGTTCTGAAGGACAATTTGAGCAGATATATTCTTGCTTTTTGCCACGTTCTTAATGATCGCTTTCAGCTGCATCGAGTTCTTCAAAGCAATACCTCCAAATAGGCGCTAAGCTTCTTTTCTACCCTCATGAGCTTTGCATACTTTGAAATCATGGGAATATCTCTACTGGGCAGTTGTGTATATCTCTTGAACGCTTCGCTTATGATCTGTAGAAAAATAGGGACAGACTCCATTTTCTCATGTAGAAAAATAGGGACTATGATCTGTAGAAAAATAGGGACAGACTCCATTTTCTCA
>NZ_AYTW01000032.1 GCF_002752635.1 Mesotoga sp. Brook.08.105.5.1 | reverse complement strand
GGCAGTTGTGTATATCTCTTGAACGCTTCGCTTATGATCTGTAGAAAAATAGGGACAGACTCCATTTTCTCATGTAGAAAAATAGGGACTATGATCTGTAGAAAAATAGGGACAGACTCCATTTTCTCAAGATCGGTTCCTCGTTCCGACGCATTGCGTCCAGGTTCTTGGTTCTTAGGCCGCGGAGCGGAACTGGCATTTACGATTGTGTAGGTAATTATGTAGGTCTTATTGTACAATATACTTGTACAGGAGGTGGTTTTATGAAGTACATAGCGACTCGAGACCTGAGAAGCAATCCCTCAGCGGTCTGGAAAACACTTGATGAGGGATCGGAGGTTATCGTTACGGTTAACGGGAAGCCTAAAGCAATAATGATAAGGGCAGACGAGGATCTCGAATTTCTCATAAAGGCTATTTCACGAGCAAAAGCTGAACTCGCGGTCGAAAGAATGCGACTCCAGTCTTTGAAGAACGGTCTTGATAGTCTTTCTTCAGAGGAAATTGAGAGAGAGATTTCTGAAAGCAGAAAAGCGGATAGATGAAGATAGTAGTAGACACAAACGTCCTTGTCGCGGCTCTAATAAATCCTTACGGAAGTCCCGCAGGTGTTCTCAATTGTATTCTCTCAAATCGTGTTCTTCCATGTTTCGATGCAAGAATTATCGATGAATACGAGAGGGTTCTTCAAAGACCGAGATTTGGATTCAGGAGCGACGATATAAGGGCGCTTCTGGATTTCTTTGTCAGGTCGGGTTTTCTTGTGACTCCCGAACCTGTCTCTTTGGAGCTTCCAGATCTATCGGATTTACCTTTTGTTGAAGTCTCCAGAGCCACTAACAGTCCGATCGTTACGGGGAATGCTAAACACTTTCCCGCCGATTTCGTAACTGTCCTGAGTCCTGCAGCGTTGCTTCAGATAGTTCATAGAAGGGCGTGAAGAGCTATCTTTGAAAGCCGATTAAGAAAAATACGGACAGAGTCTATTTTATCAAGAGCGGTTCATCGTTCTGACGCTTCGCGTCCAGGTTCTTGGTCATCAGTTCCAAGTTCGAAGATGCAAGTTATAAGAACAAGAGCTAAAGAATCGGTTCTTACCAGCTATCAGCGGGTTCTTATTCTTAAGCGCTCAGCGGATCTTAGAACAAATAGGGACTCCATTATTTACATTCAGTAACACAGGTGTTCGTTCAGTTGGAGCACGTTTGCAGTCGATAGTTTTCCGAAAAGTGCGGTTCATAAGACGTGGGTCGTTGATCATAAACCACCAGACAGAGCCGGAACCCGTGAAATGCTATTTGGAACACAATCGGATATGCGTGTTGGAGAACGCTCTGATCTTCATGCAAGATGAAGGCTTGGAAGTGTATATTCTTAACGGATGAACTGCTTTGATACGATACCTTCGTGAGCTTATTAGCTAAACACTTCCATTTTCAAGGTTAACGATGCTTATTCATCCAGTTTTTTTCATGTAGCTTTTGAAGAACATCGTCAAATACATTACTAAACGCAGGCAGTGAGTTTAGTTGGTTTCCGAGTGAGCTTTTCCACGCGTTTTCGAAGTCTCTTTCATTGCTTCTGAAGTTATCAAGATCAAAGTCTATTTTCTTGAAGAGAAACTTCTCCCGAACGATGCCTTCAATAATCGACCAGTCGACCTTATCCCATAATTTCCATATATCATATAGATCTCTAGGTCTTGTCCTTTGAAAAAGACTCCTAATTTTTTCTGCCATGATTTCCTCAAGCGGGTACACCTTTACTTCATAATCTAACTGATCAGAATAAGGATGAATTATCTGCTTTAGGCTAGGTGGAAGAATTACGTGTTCATTCGATTTCTTTGTAATATCGACCTTTATTTTTGTTCTGTTTACCCCTCTCTGTTTTATTTGGAATGATAAGGTTGCTTCGTATCCATTATCGTTCGATTTAACGCCGCTATTAATGATACTTATTCCACTTTCCTCTTGTGTTCTTTCTGCAGCATTGGTGATTTGTTCATTGAGTTCATCAATCTCAACTTCATCAAGCAAAGTGAAATCGAGATCATCCGAAAATCTATAATTCTCAAAGTAGACTTTTCTAATGCCTGTACCACCCTTCAGAACCATGTCTATTGCTCTTAAATGCTTCAATATCCAATTTTGCGCATAATCTCTTTCTATGGCCGAGATTGGTACTCCAATTGACCAGATTTTTCTTCGATTTCTTGTGGTCTAATCATTCTAAATCTCCCAAGATTTTTTCATCCAGATTCACTATGAGCATCCATTTTGAGTTCTTTGGACCTTTATGTGTCATTGTTGGATCAAGATATAGATAGTTCCTTGTATTGATAGCGGGTAGGTTTATATCTACATCTAGATAATCACACAAATAACCCAATCTTCTTATGACTCCAGTATTATTGATTTTCTTTGTGTATTCAACAAGTCGATATTTATCATATTCTCCACTTTTTATGGCTTTCGCCACTTCTACAATGCCACCACAGTATTGCGGTTTGTCCAGACAGTCCACTATTGTTTTTTCTTTATCTGTTATGTTTATTTGATCGTAATCGATCCAGGTCTTTCCTATACCGAAAAACTTGTGTTCTTTTATTCTTACTATCTTGTACCTAATACCAATGATTCTCTTTTCCCGTATGTCCTTTCTTGAAGTTGTTTCAATGAATACGGTATTTGGTATTTGTTCAGTTAATCCATAATGGTTCAAAGCTGACCAATACGCTATCGCATATGGATCAACAAGCAATGAACCAATAAGGAATTCATTTACAGTATATCTGTCCTTTTCTCTTCCCAAAGGTATTATCAAATACTTTCCTCTCTCTATTCTTTTTATCCAGCCTCCTTTTTCTAGCCTAGAAAGCATTACCCAAAGGACATTTCTCTGAATATTGAACTCATTAGCAATATCGTTTATGGTAAACACATCACCTTTCTTGGCTAATTTGTCTAGAATGTCTATTCTCATTACAATACACCTACCTTACCCAACATGTTATGTTTTACGTATCGGATCAAGAAATAGTTCTATCCATAGTTTAGCAGATTGTCTATGTTTTTCAATTTGAAGAGAACAAGGACCTTACGATGAAACTCCGATTCAGATCGTAAAACCGTGATTCTCTGACTTCTTGTCCAACCATTGGGAGTCGAAGGGACTATTTCCCGGTAAGCGTGTCGGTCATATCGTGAACAACCTTCAGCTTCGATGTGCTTTGGACGTCGTTTAAAACAGATATGTCGATCAGTCGGAATGAGTTTCCTCGTAAGACCCTTCTAGAGCCTGCCGGTAAAGTCTTTTCATATTCTGTACCTTGCTTTTGATCTCATCAATTTAGTCTTTGATACATTGAATAAACGAGGTTTCGTTTTTCTTGATCGATCGCAGCAAATCTGTCTCAACTTGTAGACGGTAGCAAACCAGAAGGTCGGACGATAATCTATGCATCCTCTCGATCTATTCTGGCCTACGTTTTCTCCGAGTCTTACGCACGCTTTGTTCAAGAGATATACGATCATTTCTGAGTAGTGGGTCAATCCGGCGGACGCATACTTGGCTATTTCAGGCTTTTCTCTCATCATTACGTACGCGTATCATTTTTGAGCCTCCTAGGAATGGACTTTGATGTTCTGCAGGTCTTACTCGCTAAAAGGTGGGCCAGCCGTTTATCGACAGCATCGCGAAGTTCCATGAATCTTTGACTATTCTTCTCATCCAGATAGTAGACGATCTTGAGATCTACCGACGTGGAGACAAACGGGTTCGAGAATCGGGCCATTTCTTCAATTTGTTCCCAGTCGTACAAAAAAGCGTCGTGTGTGACATAACCCACAATGAAGCATGAAGTGATCTTGTAACCATCGGGATCGTTCATCACTATGAATAGGTCAAGATCGGACTTTTCGTTAATATCGTCCGAGGTGAATGAGCCATAGATACCAATCAGAGCAACTGAACAGGGCAAACGCGCCTTGATTTCTCGATTACTGCCTTGATAATCCTTTCATTTCGAATCAAAAGGGTCTCTTTGATCTTGTTATCTATGTAAATTCATCGGCGGGGGGCTGCTTTAAAATCGCAGAGGAAACCCGCTCCCTCCTTTCATCGGCCAATACCAATTCTGGCAGACAAAACTAGATTCAATCATTCAAATTCCCACTTTCGATCAGGCCAACTGGCAGTAAGTTCGACAAAGGAAGAACTGCCGGCCTACCGCTTTCGGCCTTTCATGGTGAAATTGGTCGATTTTCGATTTTGTAAACCATGGCACAACGTATCTATCACAGTTTTGAGTGGACAAAAACTGTCTGCTTTGTGCTAGAATGATAATGTTGTTGATCTTGTCTCTCTTCATTTGCGAGGTGACTCAGTTGAGCTCGAGATCCTCTTCATTAAAGACGTTTTTTGTGCGCGGCATGCATTGCCAGAACTGCCAGCTTTTCGTCGAAAGTAAACTTGAGGAAGTTGATGTCATAAAAAGGGCTAGGGCCTCCCTGAAAGATTCATCGGTCGAGATTGAATTCCTAGGGGAGGCTATCTCGGTCGAAAGTATCAACGAGATCTTGAGCGGAACGGGATACAGTGTCGCTGAGTCGAAGTCGGAGAAACATACCGGAAAAGCAGTAAAGGTACTCGTTGCCGCTTCGCTGGCCATTGTTGTGTTTTTCACCGTGGAGAAATTCGCCATTGGCGGCTTGATGAACGTAGATTCAAGTTCATCGCTGTTGGGTTTCTTCCTTTTCGGACTGGTAGCAGGGATATCTAGCTGCGCGGCTCTTGTGGGAGGTCTTGTTCTTTCTGTTTCCAAACAGTGGTATTCGCTTTACAGTTCTGAGGATTCCTTTCTTCAAAAGCTGCAGCCCCATCTGATCTTTCATGCCGGACGGCTGGTCTTCTATAGCTTCTTTGGATTCTTGCTGGGCTTGCTTGGCCAGAGTCTGAAAATCTCGTTCACCTTTTCTTCGATCCTTGTGATAGCAGTCTCAATCGTGATGCTTTTGATGGCACTTCAAATGCTGGGAATCCCCACGGTGAGTTTATCGATCCCTCCCTTTTTACGTAAATTGCTGGCAGTAGATAAATCCAGACGTGGACGAATGATGCCCTTCATACTGGGAGCTACAACCTTTTTCCTTCCCTGCGGCTTCACGATAACGGCTCAGGCTCTGGCACTACTGTCGGGCTCTCCATTCCATAGCTCGATGATAATGTTCTTTTTCGCACTTGGCACCTTCTTCCCACTCATCGCTATCGGCGCTTCATCACTTAAGTTCTTCAGCATGAAGACCTTCTCGGAAGTCTTCACGAAAATAGCGGCGGTTTTGATAATATTTTTCGTCATTTACAACGTGAACAGCCAGCTAAACGTCCTAGGGCTTCCCAGCCTGAACAATCTGACCATCGGGACCGGCGAGCAGGTTCCGTTTACTCCCGATGATTCTACGACCGTACTGGCAACAGCCAGTGAAAAAGAAGAAGAGATAGTTGTGAATGAAGCTAGCCCGAAGGAAACGGGGGAAATCATAGACATCGAAGAGATGGTTGGATTTCAGGAAGTTGTGGAAGAACAGCCTTTTGTTATCGTCCAGAGTGGACCGGAGATACAGGTTATAAGGACTGTGGCCAATGCGACAGGATACACGCCAGATTATTATCAGGTAAAAGCCGGCGTTCCCGTCAGGTGGGAGATCGAAGATGTCGGCACCAGCGGTTGCACCAACGCTATCATCTCAAGAAACCTCTTTCCCCAACGCGTAGAGCTTACCAGGGGCAACACCAGCGTTGTAGAATTCACTCCGCAGCTTCCCGGTCAGTATAAATTCAGTTGCTGGATGGGCCACTACACAGGGATCATAGAAGTTGTGAACTGACAAACGCTCTTGCAAGAGGCCAGGACTCTATAAACAGGACTCTATAAATAGGGACAGACTCCATTTTTGTTATAATCTCTATTGAATCGGAGGTATGCGAAAATTGGATACAGACGTTTGGAGATTCGTCAGTCCGCATCTTCTCTAGAATGAGATCCCGCATAGGATCACTGCGGGATGACAGAATCGGAGCCGTTCATTTGAGCATAGAGGTTTGCTCGAGCGATTCTTTTCATCTATATGGTTCGAGGTGATGATGATGCCGAGGTCAGCTCGGGTCGTATTCGAAGGTGTTGTTCATCACATTACTCAAAGAGGTAATTACAGGCAGAATATATTTGAGGATTCTGCCGACAGGAAGAAGTACATCGAGTTCGTCAGTGAGTATTCGAGAAAGTATGAAATGAAGATCTATGCTTACTGTCTTATGACCAATCACGTGCATTTCTTAGCGGCTCCCCTTAGAAACGATTCACTTGCAATGACCTTCAAGTACACCAATATGAGGTACTCAAACTACTTCAACAAGAAGAACCGGAGAGCCGGCCATCTCTGGCAGGCGCGTTTCTACTCCTGTCCTCTGCATCGCGATCACGCCCTTGAGGCACTCAAGTATGTTGAAAGGAATCCCGTTCGGGCCAAGATGGTTCAATTTCCCTGGGAGTATGAATGGTCGAGCGCTAGGGAACACGTTGGTATGAGTGTGATGGTAGACGTTTCGGATGAAACCAACAGCTCTTCTAGAGATGCAGGCAATGAATCTGTGGACATACATGAAGAGCCCGTTCGTACCCGATCTATCACGGCAAATGAAAAAGTGTCTGAAGGCAACGCTATATCTTCTAAGGTTCCAATAGCTTCTTGCAAGAGCATTCAGCTTTCTTCATTGAAGGATCTGGATCTTAACTGGAATGTGGAAGGCTGGAGAGAGTTTCTCGGTTTCCCCGATAAAGATGATTTTCTGAGTAGAATCAGGGGAAACACGTTTTCTGGAAAGCCGTTGTTTGCCGAAGAACTTGTGGCCGATCTTGAGAAGGAGCTCGGGGTTCCACTTGGCCGTAAGCCGAGAGGGAGACCTAGGAGGGAGTAGCTTTAGGAGCGTTCTTCGATGCTATGTGTCCAAGTTCCTCAGAAGAGAAAAAGACGTCCTTTGACCTTCGTCCAGGAGCGTGGACCCGTCCTTAGGAAGAGCGGGAGAAGAGCAGTTCTTCGTTCCGACGCTTCGCGTCCATGTTCTTCGTTCTTGGTTCAGGATCGAGGACATAAGAGCCAGAACGAGATCCCGTATAAGAGCATTACGGGATGACAGGGGATGTCGGGATAAATGTCCTACAACGAAAAACGGTACGGACGTCAGGAGCTCGTCAATCCCTATTTTCGCTTCTCGTCATCTCGTGGTTTTTAACTACGATTTCGGTCTGCGGTGGCTCTCTCTCGCTCTTCTCGGTGGACGGTGGACCGTTGACGGACAACGTTGTTTTGAGCAGCGTTCAGCGGGTTCTTGTTCTTAAGCGTACAGCGGAACTTCTGGTGTACAGCGGATCTTCACGAACCAGTCACCTTCGGTGGCCAGTCTATGCTTTGCAAAGGCCAGTCTCGCTTTCGGCGAGGCCAGTTCCGACTTCGTCGGGCAAAAGAACCGCTGTTCGCTTTCTAAGAGACGAAGAACGCAGGAAGAGCAGAATCAGTTGGCCGTTAGAGGTTCGCCGTTCTCCTAGAGAGTATACGTCAGTTGCGGGTTATAAGAACAAAAGCTGAAGAATTTGTTCTTGTCAGCGATCAGCGATGAGCGTTTTCCAACCGGCAGTTCTACCAGCGTAGCGGAGATTCAGTTATTCTCTCCAGTCCTGCAACTTCAATCCTGGAATTCTGCTGAAGTGTTTCATGTTGTGCGTGACTAAAGTCATGTCGTTTTCGATGGCAATACCGGCTATGAGAAGATCCATATCATCCAAAGGCGTTCCGAGTTTTCTAAGATACGCATAGTGCGTCGCAGCGATAGAAGCTGATTCAAGCGTAATAGGAAGTACTTCATTGAACAGACAAAACTCCAGGAATTGCTCTATTTGTCTTGTCGCTTCAATGTGTCTCAAACCACTGAGGATTTCGTAGTACGTTATTATGCTGAGAAAGACTTTCTCGTGACCTGTTGAATATTCTTACATTCTGGATACTACAGAAGAAGCATTGCCGCGGAAGAACATGGAAAGTATGTCTGTATCCACGAGTAATGAGAGTCAGACATCGCACTCCCTTCTTGCCTTTTCTCTTCGGTCTCTTAGTTCTTTGATCATAGCGTTGTATTGTTCAGAATCGATCTCTTTCCATGAGCCTGCATAGTCGGTAATTGATCTTCTCTTTGACTGAAGATCAGAAAGATTGGACTTACTGCTTCTGATTAGTTCCAGTAGCAGTTGAAGCTTATCTTCCGGGATATTCTCAAGTTCGTCGATCATTTGCTTCTTAGAACAAAAATAGGGACAGACTCCATTTTTAGAACAAGAGCAGTTCTTCGTTCCGACGCTTCGCGACTAGGTTCTTCGTTGGTTTAGGTCTAAAAACAGGGACAGACTCCATTTTCTGAAGAGCGGTTCATCGTTCCGACGCTTCGCGTCCAGGTTCTTGGTTATAAATACAAAAATAGGGACAGGACAGACTCGTTGAGCACAAAAATAGGGACAGACTCCATTTTTCCAAGAGCCGTCCTTGGAAGAGCGGGAGAAGAGCGGTTCCTCGTTCCGACGCTTCGCGACTAGGTTCTTCGTTGGTTTAGGATCGAGGGCGTAGAGCGGGAGCAAGATCCATTACTTAAAGAACGGTGTCCCGTATAGAATTACTTCGGGCTGACACGGGATAATCGGATGGGGCATTAGAATCTCATTTCTTTGTCAACAACCAAATGTTCTTGTGGGCCTTCGATTCCTTGTTTGTGTAGAAGACGTATTTTCTGTGAGTTCTTGGTGATCTTTACGTTCCCAGATGAAACCCAGAAAAACTTCCGGTTCTCAGTGATGACTCTGATCTGATTATCCATGATCCATTGCTTCATCCATCGCGCCTTTATGATCACCTCATCGACCTCGGATTCATTTGCTGGATGAATCTCTATGAATGCTGTTTTCAGAACAGCATCAATGTCGATAAAAACAGCATAGTCCCATCTATTCTCAGTCGGATAATCCTCTTTGAGGCAGCTATCTAGGAAAATAGGGACTCCATTATTTTTTTGTGTTGTGCTTTCTGGCTTTTCTAATGGAACGCTCATTGGAGATTAAAGCAAAAAAGAATGGGATTGATGCATCTCCTCAAAAACTGAAGGAATCTCTCAAATCACTACAGGTGATGGGTTTTTCTACAAATCATAAGGACTATTTTTTGAAGACAAAGGGGGATCCGCTTGGGAATAAGTTGGTGAGGCTCTTTAGAATTAAGCCTCCCAACAATGTGACGGAACAATCTGAACTCGTTCTTTGATTTAGATAAGATTTAAGTCGCTTCTGTTCGTGGTGGCAATTTGGCATTTTTTCTTTCCAACTTTTGCTCTATGACTGATTTTGCACTCTGGGTCGTGACAAAGTCAAGTGGATAGAACACTATGTAATTATAAATATTTGCCTAGTGTTCTATCCAAATTATTCTACCATAGTGGCAGCTTAAGAAACACGACACGAACCGCTTTGCGGTTGCCATAGGAAAAACGGGGACAGACTCCATTTTTAGGAACAGGAGCAGTTCCTCGTTCCGACGCTTCGCGACTAGGTTCTTCGTTGGTTTAGGATCGAGGGCGTAGAGCGGGAGCAAGATCCATTACTTAGGGCTTCCTGAAAAACTGCTACCTTGTTCCAGTTAAAGAGGTCGTCATGTTCAAGAGAGTAGTAGTTGACTCACAATATGTGGATTTTGACGTAGAACACCCTCGAAATTGCTCCGATTTCTTCCCAGAATAGCCATCGGAAAAATGAAAAAAAAAGCCCCTCAACCAGCGGGCAAGGTTCATTGCAATCATCGTAAAAGCGATCATGGTTTCGCTTGTTTCTTTCAGCTTTCCCCGGATAAGCCCCAGTCC
>NZ_AYTW01000031.1 GCF_002752635.1 Mesotoga sp. Brook.08.105.5.1 | reverse complement strand
CACAATCTTTTTTACATACTCTCAGACGCGGTTCCTAACCAAGAACCTGGACGCGAAGCATAGGAACCTAGAACCCTTCTTTCCGCTCTCACGCGCGGAGGACGTTGAACCCTTGACGGACCAAGTGGTTTTATCAGTATATAGAGGGTCTTTCGAAGAATGGATCTTTCTTAGTCGTGACGTCATTTGACTCTTTTGGTTCAAACTTGGCACGGTGAGTAGCCCAGGGGGATTTCACCCCCAACCATCCGGGGACGTAACGCTGGCTTCGCCAGGAGGGAGAACCTTTCTAGGGGCAGGACGTTAGGTTGCATGAACTAACTCAATTGGTCATCCTGACGTGCTCTTGGTCAGGATCTGGTCTTTGATCTTATCGGAGGACGGGTCCATGATCTGGGACGAAGGACTAAGGACGACTCTTCACAGCGTTAAGCGTTGAGCGAATCAAAATGATGCTGAACGACCGGCTTACTGAACCCACGACTCCAAAGAAATATTCAGCTCGACACAGGCAATCTCTCTTTCCTTTTCGAATTCTCTGCTCTATATATGTACGGACATTACTTCATGAAAACACGAAAGAAATCGAAGAGAACCGATCTTTTCGGTGTTCGAGCAACGAATGAGAAAGATATCGGGCGAAGTCAGGCTCTGATCATCGCAGAATGTCTATAATTCAATTTGGTGAGCCATTCGATGTTTTGCTAGAATATGATCGTAAATTGATTCTTCTCTTAACATCATCGATTTTTTTGGCTTTGGAGCATTCGGAACAGACTTTTTTGCGGAAGTGATTTGTGAGGAACTTTCTGTTTTGCAACTAGGTACGTACATATAAATGTTTTCCGATCAGCATTCGTCTAAGCCTTGACTCTCGAATCCAACTCATACCAAACACTCATTCACGGAAGATATATCTTAATTGTTTAGAGGTCTGACAGATTGAAACAATCCACTCTTTTGGGGGGTGATATGACAAGCTAAAGAGTGAACACCTGACTGCGATCTGTTCTTTTTCGACTATCAAACGTTTACCTTTATTAGGAGGTGAAACAAATGAGAAAGTTGATGTTTCTGGCACTTGCGCTGGTTGTCGCTGTTAGCTTCTCTTTCGGTGTTACTATTACGATGATGACGCCGCTTACCGGAGCTGACGGCGCTTACATGGATGAGATTGTTGCGAGGTTCAATGCCGAACATCCGGATATTGAAGTCGTCCATGTTGTGGTAGAGTCTTCTCTTGATATGAAGAACAAGCTCTCGATGGGTATTGCATCCAAGACTGCCCCAGAGATCATGTTCATCAGGAAATTCGACATGCCTCTCTATCTGGAACACTTCAAGGGCTTCACAGCGGAAGAATGGCTTAACAAGTATGGAATTGACACTGACGACATCTTCCCGGGTGTTCTCGACGGACTTGTAGTAGATGGTAAAATCGTCGGTATTCCAATGGACATATGGCTGTTCTACATGGCCTACAACAGAGGAAACTTCGCAAAGGTCGGTCTCGATCCTGACAACCCGCCGAAGACAAGAGAAGAGTTTATTTCCGCAATGGAAGCTTTAATTCCCATTACACCTCCAGGACTTACTCCATACTACGAAAACCCTGCCTGGACATGGATCTGGTTCCACCTTCTCTGGCAGCACGGGGGAGAAGTGTTGACAGACGACTTTAAGGAGCCGGCATTCGAGAAAGCCGGAATCGAAGTCTGCAAGCTGATGCTCGAGATGCAGGACAAGGGTATTCTTCCCATGCAGGTAGCCGACCCAGGCGTGTCCTTCCAGTCCGGGGAGAGTACAGTATTGATAACCGGTATCTGGACCATTAAGCCCTGGATGGAACAGCTGGGTGAGGATTTCGGTTATGCGGTAGCTCCTCAGTTAGGCAACACCAAGGCCGTATTTGGAGGTTCTCACGTACTGGCAATGCCAAGAGTCATGGTCGAAGATCCTAAGACACTTGAAGCCGCGACAACATTCATCAAGTATCTATGGGACCACGCGATTGATTGGTACGAAGCGGGACAGACTCCTGCAAGAAAATCACTCGCCGAGAGTCAGGAGTTGAAAGAGAGACTGCCTCACATTTACGCAGTATCTCAGGATTCCGAATACGTAAGACAGTTCCAGATGTTCCCGCTGATATCGGAAATCGAGGCCGAAATAGCAGTCTACCTTGAGGAAATATTGGTGCTGCACTCGATATCTCCGGAAGCTGGTATGAAGGAAGCTTCGTTCGCCGTTCAGGAAATTCTTGACGACTACTGGTCAAGAAACTAATCGCAGATAAGTAATCGCTTTACTTGGTGAAGGGAGGAGGAGTAATTGACACAATCACATTCAAAATCACCTAAACGATTCCGCAGGGAGATAGGATCGTGGTTGTTCCTTCTCCCTCACCTATTCTTCTTCGCTCTATTTGTTGTGGTTCCACTGGTTTTCGGTCTCGTAATTAGTTTCTTCAACTGGAGTCTTCTCAAGGATAACGTGTTTGTCGGTTTTGACAACTACATTCGAACGTGGAATGATTCAAGATTTTGGCCCACGGTTCAGCACACAGTGCTTTTTGCGATAATCAGTGTTCCACTCACGATAATCGTTGCCATTATCTTTGCACACATTCTCAAGAAGAAGAGGTTTGGCCAACTATGGCTTCTAATTGCATTTGTTTCACCGGCATTCTTTGGTTCTGTAGGTATTCTTAGTTCATGGAAGTGGATCTTCGCTTCTTTTCCTTCTGGATTAGCAAATTACTATCTCAACAAGGTTGGCGCGATAAACAACGCGGTTTCATGGTTTGGCAGCACATCAGTTGCTTGGGGAGTGATTATCCTGGTAACTGTATGGTGGATTGTGGGGTTCAGCATTTTGCTTTACTTGGGAGCCCTGCAGAGAATTCCCCCCGAACAATACGAATCGGCAAAACTAGATGGCGCAGGCCCGTGGAAAAGATTCTTATATATCACTTTGCCCTGGATCAAGAGCGTGCTATTTTTCGACGTTGTTCGACAAGCCATACTGGCCTTTGGACTCTTTGATCAGGCTTACATTCTCTCCGGTGGGGGGCCGGCCGGAACTACACGTACTCTGGTTTATTACCTATACCTTGTTGGATTTGAGAGACAGGATTTCGGAAGAGCCGCAGCGATTTCCTGGTATATATTTGCGATCGTACTGATTTTTGCTGTGATTCAACTTGTACTGGTCACCAAATCGATACGATCGACGGAGGGGTGAGATAATGGCTTCTACAGTTGCGAAAAACAAGAAAAAGCTCAGCAAACGAGTGACTGCAGCGATTATTACTGTTTTTCTCTGGGCCTTTGCAGCTTTCTGGTTTGCGCCAATTTTCTGGATGTTGTCAACTTCAATGAAGTCAACCACACTTGCTGTGATTGAAACTCCCCCGCAATGGATACCCAATAACCCAACACTCGAGAACTACAAAATAATCTTTGCACCCTCGGGAGGCCTTTCGCTAATAAAGGCGACATTAAATAGCGTGATTGTCGCTGTGAGCACAACTCTGGCTACTCTAATGCTTTCAGTCCCCGCGGCGTACGCGTTGTCTCGACTGAGGTTCAGGGGAAGAATGTTCATCTTCTGGATGTATGTTGCGGTCCTGGCCTTTCCAGCAGTGCTGTTTCTGATACCCCACTTCTTCATAATTAACGGAATGGGATTAACAAATTCCTATCTCGCTCTGATCTTACCAGGCCTTGGAGGAACGTTTGGCGTCTTCCTCTTGAGGCAATATATGCTAGATATTCCCAAAGAGCTGGAGGACGCGGCCTGGATAGACGGCTGCTCCAAGTTCAGGTTCCTAATAAGCATAGTGATTCCTTATATTAAGCCGGCAATGTTAGTGCTTTCATTAATGACCTTTTTGGGTTCGTGGAATAGTTTCCTTTGGCCACTGCTCATTCTAAGCAAAGCAGATAAGTTCACACTACCTATTGCACTAATAAGGTTTAGCGCGGGATGGGGAGACCCGTATAGAGGTATTGGGCCTATGATGGCAGGAGCTTTCTTCTCTGTCGCCCCATCTCTGATAATTTTCATCGCATTCCACAGATACTTGATGAAGGGAATCTCCCTGGGATCTCTTGGAAAGGAGTAGATGCCATGTCTAAAATACTGAAGTCTTTTCGGAAAATAGGAGAAGAAGAGTCAGCAATGACCCCAAGGACTTGTCTTCTGTTGATCTTGGGCTTGCTTGTTTGCAGTCTATCTTTTGGAGGTAGTGTCTTGCCTATCGATATTGATGTAAGCACTTTCGAAGAAAGGATAGAGACGGACAGAAAAGTACAGGTTGAGATAGAGATCGTAGATAGAGACGGAGAAGAATTAGACAGCATTTCGGTGTCCGCTAAACAACTTTCACATGAGTTCTACTTCGGAAATGCTCCCGAATACCTGCTTTACGCTTACGCTCAAACCAGTTACAACCGCGGAAGGAGATTCGGGATCAGACCACTGCCCGAGGAAGATCTCGAGGAATATAAGCGTTTGTATCTTGAGCTCTTCAACTTCGCCACTCTTCCCTCCTTCTATTGGGCAGACTATGAGTCCACAGAAGGAAGAATTCGGTTGGCCGAGGCCTCTAAGAAGATCGCCCAATGGCTGGGTGAAAACGAAGTCCCGGTTAAGGGTCATACACTTGTTTGGGGGAATCCGCCGAGCGTAGGTGTGCCCGCCTGGGTAGAAGTGAAAGGAAAGCTCGGTCAATGGGCAGAAGTACGGGAATATCTCTTTTCGAGAGTTGTTAGGGAAGTCGAAGAGTTCAAGGATCTCATTCAATACTGGGATGTCGTTAATGAGCCTATTGTTCAACCCTGGTTCGACTCGATAGGTTCGGATTATATTGCCGAGTCGTTTAGAATAGTTAAGGAAACCGACCCCGACGCCATTACAGTTCTAAACGAATACGGGGTGTTGGTGAATGAGCGGACCAGGCGAGCCTTCATTTCAAGAGCCCGGCAACTCATAAATGAAGGAATTCCCATAGATGTGATTGGAGCCGAAGCGCACATTTTCACTGCTCAGGATCTACTTGGTCAGCTGCGATCCTTGGAAAGCATATATCTTGCAATTGACGAGTTGGCTCAGCTGGGAAAACCTATTCATATATCGGAGTTTCAGATTCCTCTTCCGGCCGTGATAGACGCTTTCGACGTCTCTATAAGTGAGGCCGAAGAGATACAGGCCGAGATCGCCAGGATATTCTACAAAGTCTTCTTCAGCCATCCGGCGGTCGAGGCAATAACGTACTGGAATTTCTACAGGGCATGGCAGTCAGGCAGCGGATTCCTGCGCGACGATCTCTCGATAAAACCGATCTTTGATGAGTTGAAGAAGCTTATACACGAAGAATGGAAAACCTCTGTCCGTCTCGAGACGGATATTTCGGGCAAAGTGGCTTTCAACGGTTTTGCCGGTAAGTATGAAGTCTCGGTGGAAAGCGGAGCGATGTCAGAGACATTCATTATTGACGTTAAGAAGGGCGAGAAGAATGAATTCACCCTTGTTCTCGGGCAATGAATGGGGTGCTCTAAATGAAAACAGCCGCCATTTTATATACCTTTGTTCTCATGATGGTTCTTATTCCGGAAACTCTTGTTGCGAATACAGGTCATGTGCTGACAATAGATCCCAGCAATCCCGGTCCCGAGATAAGTCCCTTCCTCTACGGCGTATTTTTCGAAGACATAAACCATGCAGTAGATGGCGGTCTATACGCTGAGTTGGTAAGAAATCGATCTTTCGAACACAAAGATCCTCTCGAAGGCTGGTTTGCAGTCTTTGAAACCGGTTGCCAGGCAACTTTCTCGGTTGACTCGGACCTGCCGCTTAATGAGAACAATCCCCATTACTTGACTTTTGATATTGAGTCCGAAAACAGATCAGTATCGCTTTCCAACAACGGTTACGACGGCATTCCTTTGAAGGAAGGAAAACGCTACGAGTTTTCCGCGTTCATTCGAGGCAATTCGGAATACAGCGGTGAAATAACAGTTCTACTAACGGATGAGAAGAGCAACAAAATCGTTGAAGCAAGCTTCGGGTCGGCTTTCGGCGGTGAATGGGAGAAGTATTCGGTCGAATTCGTAATTCCCGAAGACTGCAGCAATGGCAGGCTTTTACTTATATTGAGAGGGGCCGGCGAGGTCTGCCTGGACATGATTTCGCTTTTTCCTGAAGAGAACTGGAACGGCATGCGGGTAGATCTTCTAGAGATGCTCGAAGAGCTTAAGCCTGGCTTCATAAGGTTTCCGGGCGGCTGCCTCGTTGAAGGCGACAGCCTGGAGAACGCCTATCGCTGGAAGGATACAATCGGACCGGTAGAAGAGAGGAAGGCAAACTACAACCTCTGGGGCTATCACCAGTCATATGGCATCGGATTCTTCGAATACCTCCTCCTGTCGGAACGCCTTGATGCCGAGCCCATACCGATCTTCAACTCGGGCATGTCGTGTCAGGTTCGGGGAGCCGAGTACTGTCCGATAGATGAGATGGACCAATGGATTTCTAATGTTCTTGACTTCATAGAGTTTGCAAATGGGCCAAAGAATTCATTCTGGGGCTCGAAACGTGTCGAGCTTGGTCATCCCGAGCCCTTTAACGTCAAGTATATTGGTATAGGAAACGAGAATTGGGGCACGGAATATCATGATCGCTTCCCGATGTTCAGAGATGCTGTCAAAGCGAAGTATCCTGAAATCATCATTGTTTTCAGCGGCCCGCCTTCATATGAAGGAGCTTCATTCAACCGGGCGTGGAGATGGGCAAGAGAAAACGAAGTCGAAATTCTTGATGAGCACATGTATGCCGTTCCGGAATGGATGTTAAGGAACACAGATAGATACGACAAGTACGACAGATCCGGTCCAAAGGTCATGCTTGGAGAATACGCAGCCCACGCGGCCGGGACAAGGAACACCCTTCAAGCAGCAATGGCGGAAGCGGCTTTGATGACTGGCCTTGAACGAAATTCAGACGTCGTAATAATGGCGGCTTACGCGCCCCTATTCAACAGGCCGGGCTGGTCGCAGTGGACGCCGGACCTCATCTGGTTCGACAACACAAGAGTATATGGAACACCAAGTTATCATGTTCAGAAACTCTTCAATGAGAATCTCGGAGATGTAGTAATACCTTCTAAGCTTACCGACGAGAATCTCGAGGTTATCGGTTACTGGTTCAAGTCGCTGTACCACGTCTGCGAGTATGATCGTGAAACGGAGAACTTAATCATAAAGATTGTGAATCCTTGGCCCGAGGAGAAAGAGGTCAGAGTCGAAATTGGCGAGCCACTTGAGATCGAGGGGCAGGCAGAAGTCATTCTGATGACGTCCGACAGCGTCTTCGATGAAAATACTTTCCAGAACCCGAACAAGGTACTGCCCAAGAAATATGATCTATCGGGTCTATCAAACAAGTTTACTTTTACCTTTGCAGAAAATTCCATAACGATACTGAGATTGAAAGCAGTTGGCTTATAGAGTGATTATCTAATTTACTGGGGAGGGAATAAAGTGCAGACAGCTGTAAAAATCTGGCCTAGGAAGATCGGAAAGATTGACAATATGATCTACGGTCACTTCACAGAGCATCTAGGAAGATGCATTTACGACGGCATCTATAACGAGAAATCACCAAAATCAGATTCTAGGGGTTTCAGAAGGGACATCATGGACGCCGTGAAGAACATAAAATGTCCCATCTTAAGATGGCCTGGCGGAAACTTCGTGTCTGCCTACCACTGGCAAGACGGCATAGGCCCTCTCGAAAACCGCCCTCAACTTCTGAATTACATCTGGGGAGGTGTGGAGTCAAACAGATTTGGGACTGATGAATTCATAGAGTATTGTCGCGAAATAGATGCCGAGCCATATCTGGCCGTTAGTCTAGGAACGGCGACTCTAGACGAAGCAATGGCCTGGCTAGAATACTGCAATCTAGACACCCCGACGAAATTCGCTCGAATGAGAAGAGAAAATGGCCATCCAGAGCCCTACCATGTTAAGTACTGGGGAATAGGGAACGAAGTATACGGCCCCTGGCAGGTCGGCCATTGCAGTGCGGCCGAGTACGCAGAAAAACTCCGCCAGTACTCTCAGTTCATGAAGGGTGTGGATCCATCGATTAAAGTAATAGCAGTTGGAGCCGATAACCCCGACTGGGACATGACCGTGTTGAAACACGCGGGTCATCTGATAGACTACATCTCTATCCACCAGTACCATGGTTGCGACGACTACTTTGGGACCGTCGCATCTGTCTACTACTGTGAACAGAGGCTTAAGCTCCTGGAGGGGCTGATAAAACACCTGCGTCTGGATCACGTAAAGATCTCCTTTGATGAATGGAACATCTGGTACAAAATCAGCGCGGAAAGGGAAGGCGCCGAGAGAAAAATCGTGCTTCTGGAGGAACCCTACGCCTTGAAAGACGGTCTCTTTGCGGCAGGGATTTTCGCTGTGATGCATCGTATGGCTAATACAGTTCAGATGGCCAATCTTGCGCAAATGGTAAATGCGCTCGGTATGATAAAGACCAAGGGCGACGAAATGGTACTGACTCCCATCTATCATGCATTTGATCTATTTGTGAATCATACCGGAAGAACTGTCCTGGACATGGCGATTGGTTCTGAAACTTACGAAATAAGCTCTAAGACATTCGTCGAGGGCCGAAACAGCTTCAAGCTCAGCGAAGTTCCCTATGTTGATGGATCGGCCACCTATAACGAAGATAAGAATATTTTGAGCGTCGCCCTTATTAACTACTATCAGAAGGATGTAGAAGTCTCTCTCGATCTTTCGGGAATCGAAGTCCAGAAGAGGGCCGTCCAGCTTGTTCTGACGGGATCTGCTCCCGATGAAATGAATGATTTTGAAAATCCAGAGCGAATAAAACTTGGGAGCAAAGAGCTGACCTCCTGCTCTCCGGAAATGACTGTGAAGCTCGATCCGATGTCGGCAAATGTAATCGAGTTTTCTCTGGACGAAAAGCTATAACCCTTTGAAAAAGGATTACCTCCAGCACAAGTTAAGGCAATGAGAGTTTTCCGACCTGAGGAGAAGGCATTCTGGAGGTTTGAAGAGAAGGAATTTTCAATTGAGAATAGGACGGGACTCTGTATCGAAGATCAAGCTGGCCCTGATTCTAGCAGGAACTGATTTGTGGCCCGTAAATCTATCGTGTTGCCGGTATTCAAGTGAGTATAATGCCTGTCGTCCTGTGAGCATTTAAATGCAACAATGCCTGGAGTTCGACTCCGGCGAGTCCGGACTGGATGAGGTAAAATCGTGGTTAAGGCATAAAATCGACGAAATCTAGAAGGTGATGTGTATGTACTTAATCGGATGTGATATTGGTACCCAGGGAACAAAGAGTGTGATGGTGAATGAAAGAGGAGAGGTTCTAGTTGAAGCTCAGAGAGAATATGACGTCATTAAGCCCGGTTCAAACTGGGCTGAACAGTGGCCCGATGTTTGGGTTAAGGCAGCTTTCGAAACCATAAAAGAAGTGTCTGAGAAGTCGGGAGTCGAGAAGAAGGAAATAGCTGCACTGGCCATAAGCGGACTTTATGGAGGGTCGGGAATCCCTGTTGACAGGGGAATGAAGCCTCTGCACCCTTGTCTCATCTGGATGGACAGACGAGCGACATCGCAGACCTCCTGGGTGAAGGAAAACATATCAAAAGACAAGATCTTTTCGATCACAGGAAACTATGTGGATTCCTATTATGGATTCACGAAGATAATGTGGCTTAGAGACAACAGGCCGGATATCTGGAAAAAGATATATCAATTCGTGACACCAAAGGATTACATGATCTATCGGCTTACAGGTGAAAACGCGATTGATTACTCCTCGGCAGGTAATATTGGCGGAGTATTCGACATAAGAAAACTTACCTGGTCGAAAGAGATGTGTGAGGCCCTTGGTATACCCATTGAATACCTTCCTGAAAGAATCGTCAAGTCGAGTGATATCGTCGGCAGAGTAACTGCCGAAAGCTCAAAGCTGTGCGGCCTGCTCGAAGGAACTCCTGTGGTCTCAGGGGGGATAGATGCCCCGGTGGCTCAGCTTTCGGCCGGAGCGCTTGAAGAAGGCGAACACGTTGCAATGGTCGGAACCTCTACCTGCTGGGGTACCGTACATGACGGTAAGGATCTGCCGTTTGGTTTGGTGAGCTTCCCATATGTGGTAAACGACACTGAAAGAATCTACTCTTTTGGAGGCTCGGCGACTACCGGTGCGCTTGCCAAGTGGTTCAAGGAAGAGTTTGCCGACAGCGAAGAGTCTGTTGGACGAAGGACAGGCAGGTCTCCATATCAGCTCCTCGACATGGAAGTTGAAAAGATTCCTGCAGGAAGTGACGGAATCGTGGTACTTCCTTATTTCATGGGTGAAAGGTCGCCAATTTGGGATCCGTTTGCGAAGGGTGTATTCTTTGGAGTCACGCTCGTTCACACAAGAGCCCATATGTACAAGGCACTCATGGAAGGTGCTGCATACGCTCTCAGACATAATATAGAAAACGGGATTAAGGCAGGACTCAAGCTCGACGACGAATGTTTGATAGTTGGCGGAGTTGCGAAATCAACAGCCTGGAACAGGATTTTTGCAGATATAACCGGTTACAAAATGAGACAGGTATCCAGTCTAGTTGAAGCACCGTTTGGCGATGCCTTCCTTGCAGGGCTAGGTGTCGGATTGATAGACAAGCCGGAAAGAATAAAGGAGTGGGTGAAGTTCCGAGATCCTATAAGCCCAAATTCTGAAAACCAGAGGGTTTACGAGAAACAGTACTTGATTTTCCGAGAGCTCTACGAAAAAACGAAGGAGATAATGTGGAAGATGCACTAGGAACGGGTAAGTGGTTAGGGCCAAGAAGACAGGATGTTTAGCTGAGAATCCAGTCCCGAGACGAATTGCCGGACGGAGCATAAACAGCAAGTCATCGGTCTCATCGTGACTCTAGCCCGAACCTATGACCAAGTGTCAGTCTGACTGTTAATTGTCTGCTTTAGCTGACTGGTCAAGGTACTTTTGTCTTCCAGACTATTTCAAGAGAGTATGTCAATGGTTCAGTCGTGACTGGTATGTAATCCTGTCGGTTTCATAAAGTCCTCGATTTGTCTTCACCCACAAAGAGAGGGCACAAGATCAAGAGCTCCAGGAAATGATTCACGCTACATGGCCTGAGACACAGAATTAAGAACTGACTGTGATGGTGAAGAATCAGCGAAGCGACGGGAGAGATTTTGACTGCGAGGAATCACTTCCGGCTGGGAGCAGCCGGTAAAACGGCACTCCATGCTCTCCGGGGTCAGACAATCTGTTTTTGACTGGAAGCGGTGAGAGATACTCATGGTCAAAGATTAGATACACACTGAGATCCTGATCATTCAACAGCTCTCCTATGACCGATAGGATCGGCAAACAGAAAGAGCATAAGCTATAAATTATTCCTAGTCTGAAACCTGGACCTTTAACTG
Organism: Mesotoga sp. Brook.08.105.5.1; assembly: GCF_002752635.1. Classification (NCBI taxonomy): domain Bacteria; kingdom Thermotogati; phylum Thermotogota; class Thermotogae; order Kosmotogales; family Kosmotogaceae; genus Mesotoga; species Mesotoga sp. Brook.08.105.5.1. The sequence goes on along the minus strand of NZ_AYTW01000031.1, from coordinate 58,545 downwards.
ACATCAAACTTCTGGAAGAATGGTTGTTTTTCGAAAAGGAGGACTGATTACTATTACTAGAGACCTCGAGGTGTGGTTTATAACGGGAAGTCAGGAGCTTTATGGAAAGGAAGTACTGAAAAAGGTCGAAGAGAATTCGAAGAAACTAGTAGATGCACTCAACGATGCAATCTCAACTCCTGTAAAGATTGCCTGGAAACCGGTGTTGAAGGATGCAGATCAGATAAAGAAAGTAATTGATGAAGCTAACTCCAGCAAAACTTGCATAGGTTTGATAGCCTGGATGCACACGTTTTCACCCGCGAAGATGTGGATTGCCGGACTGAAATCACTTGAAAAGCCTTTCCTTCACTTCCATACTCAGTTCGAGCAGAAGATACCCTGGAATACCATCGATATGGACTACATGAACACAAACCAGTCTGCACATGGAGGAAGAGAATTCGGCTTCATCTCTGCAAGGCTTGAACTCAAGCGCAAAGTCATCGCAGGACACTGGAGTGACTCTAAGGTCATATCGAAGCTGGAAGACTGGATTAGGGCGGCGCTCGGCTGGAATGAAGCTCATACACTCAAGGTTGCAAGACTCGGCGATAACATGAGAGATGTTGCAGTTACTGAGGGAAACAAGGTCGACGCTCAGATTGACTTTGGTTATGAAGTTCATGGTTTCGCTGTTGGCGACTATATAGAGGGCTACTTCAAACAAGTCAAGAGAAGCGAAGCTGAGGAACTCGTGAATAGGTATCTGGAGGAATATCCCATCAAGAAGTCAACAGTCTCTGAAGAAGTCTTTCAGGCATCTATAAGGGAAGCCGCTAGAATCGAAATCGCACTCCGGAGGTTTCTGGAAAAGGGCGGATTCAAAGCATTCACAACCACTTTTCAGGACCTCCACGGGATGAGACAGCTTCCGGGAATTGCTGTACAGAGACTTATGAGAGATGGTTACGGATTCGGGGGTGAAGGTGACTGGAAGTCCGCGGCCCTTGTAAGAATTATGAAAGTGATGGCCGAAGGCATCGATATTGGAACCTCCTTCATCGAAGACTACATTTATCATTTCGAACCGGGGAACATAAAGGAACTGGGATCTCACATGTTAGAAGTTTGTGAATCCATAGCGGACGGCACACCTTCCCTTGAAGTGCATCCACTTTCAATTGGAGGGAAAGAACCTCCAGCGAGACTGGTATTCAATGCAAAGGAAGGCCCTGCAGTCCAGGCCTGCATAGTCGAGTTCGGAGACAGGTTCAGGATGATAGTCAATGAACTAGAGGTAGTGAAGCAGGACGAGGACATGCCGAAGCTCCCTGTTGCAAGGGCGTTATGGGTCCCAAAGCCAGATCTGGCAACAGCAGCGACCGCGTGGATACTTGCCGGCGGGGCGCACCATTCAAGTATGAGCTACACCGTTACTGCAGAACAGCTTGAAGACCTTAGTGACATGTTTGGAATTGAGATAGTAGTTATTGACGATAAGACTGATATCACAGAGTTAAAGAAGGAGCTTAGATACAACGAGGTATACTACAAATTGAAAAAGCTGTGATTTGCAGGTTCAAATCACTGAAAGTGCACGCTAATCTCTTGGTAGGGGGAAGCCTATGCTACGTGAACTAAAAGAGGAAGTCTACAGAGCGAATGTTACGCTCATTGAATCCGGACTGGTAAAACTCACGTGGGGAAACGCAAGCGGAATCTCCAGAAAGGAGCGTCTCGTAGTTATTAAGCCGAGCGGGGTAGACTATTCCGATCTTTCCCCCGACAGTATGGTTGTTGTAGATCTTGAAGGAAGAGTGGTCGAAGGAGAGCTGAGGCCTTCTTCCGACACTCCAACTCACGTCCTTCTTTACAGATGCTTCGGGCAAATCGGCGGCGTGGTCCATACCCACTCAACCTGGGCAACTTCGTGGGCACAGGCGGGAAAAAGCATTCCCTGCTTTGGGACGACTCACGCCGATCACTTCTACAATGAAGTACCTTGTACTAGATATCTGAACGCCGAAGAGACAGAGACTGATTACGAGTTGAACACAGGCAGGGTAATCGAAGAAGCTTTTTCCGAGAGAGATTACCTCGGAACCCCAGGCGTCCTCGTCGCCGGTCATGGGCCCTTCACATGGGGAAAGGATGTACTGGACGCAGTCAAGAACGGCATAATTCTTGAAGAGATAGCCAAGACGGCATGTCTTTCACTTCTAATAAACGCGGAAACAAGCATTCTTCCAAGATACATAATGGACAAACACTATTTCCGAAAGCATGGGAAAGACGCGTACTATGGACAAGACCCGAAAAACAAGTGAATAGTACAACCGTTAGGAACTTTGGAGTGATATCTCTTGTGAGTCTGTTTCATTGACTGGCTTTTTGGAAGAAGTCCCTTTTCGGACGCAGCATTAAGTTCATATACTATCCTTTTCATTTTGAGCGGCAGGTACTCTCCGGCCTCTTGCAAAGCCGTGGGCTCCATCGAGAATCAGATGAAGAAAGTAGCCGACAGAACCGGCAACACCGAGAAACAACACTTCTGTGTAGTTCATCTCGCCCCCAAGCAGTTCCGATCTTAGAAGCACCGTTGTCACGATGATCAGGCCATAGAGGAATCCTCCCCATAGTGAATGAAAGAAGCCTCTGTGACTGAGAAGATTTATCGCTTTTGAGACGATCACGCCCAGTCCAATAGAGAGAGAAAAGGAAATTGCAACAGCAAGAGACATAGAATTGAGCCAGGATAGAATAAAAGGCTGAATCTCTGGCGAAATCACCGAAGAGTAAAAGACGCAGGCAAAGAGACCAGCGATAAGCACTTCGAAGATTCTCTTTATTAAAGCGCTTTTTGAATCAATATCAGGTACATCGCTTCCCAACAAAAACAAGAGATATCCATAGCCTATCAGCCTGCTGTCTTGAAGAGGAGAGACATGCAAGAGCTCGATTGAAGTCAGTGAGAGAAAGATGAAGACAGGATAAGTCGCTATTCCCCAGTAAACATGCGTTCTAAAGTCCGGCATCGGCATCACTGCCAAATTTCGTTCCCTGACTCGAGACATCGACATACAGAAGCACGTCTTTCAGAGATATGCTCATACCACACTCTACTTCCTCCGGAACGGATTCACTCACATCCAGCGGATAGAGGGCCGTGCGGTCGCACAGAGAAAGGTTTACTCTGGAAAACCGCCTGTAGATTGCCGTTATTTCTTCTTCTTCGACATTCAGCCCAATGGTTGCCGTTATTCCAGACATGAAGAGGTATTCAAGCTCGTCGGGTTCGATCTTCATTGGCTCAGAGTAGAGTGTCCCCTCAACAGGTAAACAGAAGAGAATCAACTCTCGTGAAAGATTTAGAAAGGGTGTTCCTTCAAGCCTTTCATACATTCTATACTTATCGATTGTTTTTTCGTCTGCAAGTAAGACCTGTCCGGAGTATTCGATAAGATCCCCGGCCTTCAATCTCCGGATGTTCTTTATAGATATCGGATAAAACATCTTCAAAGTCTGTCTTGCCAAGATACACCACCCTATTCGTCAAGCGGAAAATCTCTGTGAATAAATTCCAGCATCTTGTCTACCGTCTCAGATATAAATTTCGAGTAGAACTTATAGAATTCCTCGAGCCTATCGTATACCGGCTTGGATTCAACCAGATCGATTTCGAAGACGGTTGAAACCGGTCTCGCTATTTTCATGTTAGGAGTGACGCTGGCGTTTCTCAGAACACCGCACTTCTTTGTGACTTCGATCCTGAATAACCTTGAAAGTTCCAAGATTATTGAATGGTCGATACTCTCGTTTATTTTGGGAGGACCAAAAGCAATCTTCAAGATATTCTGAAAGGGGAATATCAGGACCTCCCCGTCATCGAACTCTATCCATCTTCTATAGTTCTCTCTGCATATAGAAAAGAGGGCATCGTCAATCATTTCAGGCAGCCTGAAGTAGTCCTTTCCTCGGAGAGAATCCTTCAAAATCTCTTTACGAAGAAGTCTTTCATTGCCAAAATAAGCTAGGAAGTACAGCTTCAACGGACTCTGAAAGATCGCCCTATGGAATACCAGCTCAGCTCCCTCTTCGAAGACACCGGAGAAATCATCAACGATAGGCTCTTCCTCTTCGTTTGAGAATCTGTACAAGGCGCTGGCCGTCTCGAAAGGCGACGAATTGGAGAGTCCCACAAAGCCTCTGCCCTCACTGTCCACAAAAATTGAAAGAACCGGCGCATTCCCCTTCGAAGTTTGAACTACAAGCGTCATGAAATGACCGAAAGCATTGTCAAGTCTATCAGACCGCTCAACAACCAACTTCGCGTAAGATGGAAAATTGCTTTCGACGGTCTCGTAAACCGCCTTGAGCTTGTTTCTATAGCTTTCTGGACCGGCATAGTATGTCACTTAAGGAACACCACCGATGATCGTCCATAGATAGATTTTGCCTCCTGGGCGAACTCTGGATTGTGGCTCTTTGGAAGAACAAACAACGCCCTTCTCGAAATTGTAGGAAGATCGGTAAATCCATCCGTGAAAAGCAGTAGTCCTTCCGGTCTGAGTTTTTCCTGAGCGTAGTCAACGGCAGGCTGAAGATCGGTCTCCCCTCTACCCATTAACTTAAGATCTCTCCACATACCTTTTCCATACTTCATGACACTCTGCACAGTCTCGTCCACCTGCACCAGCCAGACCCGTGAGTCTGTGACTCTAGTAACCTCATCTATCTCACTGAAGAAGGCGTTGAACTCCTCTTCTATTATGCTCCCGCTAGTATCGACTACGACAACGAGTTTCGCTGCGTAATCGTTTCTCCAGCCGGGCTGATCATCATATCTTCTGTTAGGTCTCATAGGAGTTCGGTATCTGCCAACCTGCATCGATGAACCGAAGAACCGCCTAATCATGTTTCTCCAGTCAAGGATCGGGTTGTCAAGAACCAGTTTCATTACCGCCTCAAGACCCTCCGGCATCCCGTCCTTAGCCTTTTCCATAGTCTCTGAGATCACCTGTTTAAGAAGATCCTCAACGAACTCTTTCGGGAGTTCAAACCTTCCAAAATCCTCATGTGAATCGGGCCTGGATATGTTTGAGTCCAGAAGCTCAAGATCAATGGTCTTGTTTTTCTTCATGAAGTCAAGGCCCCAGTCGTGGTAGAACTCTGCCGTCATTCCTGGATGCTGCATCGGAGGCCCAACGAAGAATCTCTCATTATCGGTTCCACAGCCCTCCTGAAGAAGAGAATCCATAGGAAGACTGAAAGCGTCAAGCTCGCGTATGAACTGATTTACGGCGGCATCCATGGATAGATCCCAGAGCATCTTCTCTCTGGATTTGTTGACGGGTATCAGAATGTGTCCATTCACTATGTGAAGACACTCGTGCTTCAAAAGCGCCTTCGAAAATGTAAGTGGTTTGTTTCGAAGTGTATCCGGATTGTATAGAAGTTGAAATCTCCCCCTGGAGCTCACCCTCAATTTCATCGTCCTGACCGAAGGAGAGGGAATTCTGTCGATGAAGAGAAGCAGGAAATTGTAGAAGGGGCTGTCCTTGCCTAATTCGAAAACAGCCCTTTCCATCAACTCCTCATTTCTCATCCTTTTCGCTCCTCTGAAGGAATTTCAGAACATCATGGTCCATGGCAAGTTCTTCGAGAAGATTCTCGTAGAAGGCCCGTTTTAATCCCTTTTCCCCCTCGACCTGGTGAACAATATGTCTTATTACCGAAAAGAACGAGTCTTTCGGGATAACTCTGCCTATCCTTAGAAGGTTTTCCGAGATTACAGGTACATTCTGAAAGTATTCCTGAACCTGTAAATCATCTAGCTCAGAAAGATGCTTTGTGATACGGAGAATCGAGGCGCTAGTCCCCGAGATATCACCTTTAGAGAGTCTCGAAAGGATATTCTCATCCAGTTCGAGAAGCAGAGTTCGGGGAGAAGGAAGGAGCTCGCTGCCCTGAATCTTACTCATGAAAGTTCTGGCCGCTTCCGGTCCTACTATGCCAGCGGCGATTACATAGCCGAACTTTTCGATCTCCATGCTTGAAAGACCTGCGTATACTCTGCCCAATTTGTACCAGCTACGGGGGCTCGGTCTCAATTCCAGCCGCATCGAGACAACCGTGTCTCTTGAAAGAAACTCTGGATACTCACCTATGAAGTTGGTAACAGTCTCCGGCATCTTCTGGAGTTCTGCCCACTTAAGCCATTCTTCTGGATCGGGAGTCAGTTCTATGTGGAAGAATCGCGACATAAAGGCAGGATCCGTAATAAGTTCAACCTGATCATATTCCTCATCCGGCGGATTTGCCGCGGCCATTATCCAACAACCTTCGGGTAGAAAATGGTTGTGTATTCTTCTATCTATTAGAAGTTGCATAATTGCATTCCTGATTGATCTATGAGCCCTATTTATCTCATCTATCATGAGTATCACATTGCCTTCAGTCGGCCACCAATCGGGCCTCAAAAACAAGGTTCGTTCGCCGTCTCTCGACGGCATCCCGATAAGGTCACCTGGCTCCATCTGTGATATGACTAGGATTATCAACTCTCTGCCCGTCTCAGCTGCAATCTCCCTAGCAAGATCGGTCTTTCCTACCCCAAAGTGACCCCAAAGAAGCGGGATCTCCCCGGATTCCATGATCTTCCTGCTCAAGTGTTTTACGTCCTGAACCTTCAAGCCTATCCCTCCAAAATCCTCATTCAGACAAAATTATAGCACAGCGACTTTAACGATGCCCATGTAATGACTGCCCATAGAGCGAGTGGGAATACCAGCCCAAACAACCATGTGAATGGAGAGGCAACCGGAACATTGAGGAAACCAAGAAAGAGGCCGATATCTCCTGCAAGATAGAGGGTAAGTGGAAGGGTAGAAAAAACCGGCAACAGTGTGGAAAGTAAGAACGAGAGTATTGCACCCGGTAGGCTGAGCGCCTTGAAGACATTTCTTGTATCTTTGGTCCCGAAGCTCTTCTCAAGAAAGCCCCCGAACAATGAGAGCGTGAAAATCGTTGGAATCATTAGAATCAGGAAATTCATCATGAAAGCCCTATACTGAGATGCATTTGAAGACACATACAAACCGACAACCAGTATTATCAAAGAATATAGCGAGCTGACAACAATAGACTTTGAAAGCACAGATTTTATCCTTCTTATTGGAAACAACCATACGCCATCCCCAATCTGACGTTCAAAGGCAAATAGAGCCGTTGAAGAGACAGTTGTGTAGTTACTGAAAAGAAAGACTATAAGACCAAGGAGCTGCAGAACCCCGAAGCTGCTCAGAAGCGTAGGGTTAACAAACACTACTACAGGCACAAACAGTGAGGGATAGAGAAAGGCAAACGTCAGTTTAGGCTCCCTGACCAGCAGAAGGAGATCCTTAATAATCAAACCGAATAGTACGCTGTGTCTCCTAAACCTCTCTTTTGAATGAAGAGCTGCATTTCCTATTGGTCTTGTCATAAGCTTCTGAAGAACGGTTGGATAAACAAAGACTTCTAGGAAGCCAAGCAAAACAAACAAAACTGCCGAAGTAGTAACGAAAACAAGAAGATCCGTGGTCTCTCCGGTTATTGCCCTTACAAAGGGTGTCCAAGGTAGATATGGAGAGGTGATGACTCTCTGGAGACCTCCGAACTGATCGGCAACCTGATCCGGCCTTGCAAGATCTATAGTAGAGAAGTCCATGAAGCGCAACGTGAAAATGAAGACGAAGATAGTCACCATAGTCATCATGGCAGAGAGAGTCTTGAGAAACCGCCCCTTGGAAAGGAATACTATTCCAAAAGAGATAATTGCGGTTATCACCAGAGTGTCAAGCACAAATACAAACAACAAGACCAGGGCCATCCAGAATCTCCCTCCCGAATAGCCAAGCCCTCTCAGTGCAGCCATGAAGATCGGCGCAAATAGAAGTATGGGCAATCCTCCTGCAGCGAGAACCTCAAGCAGTTGTACATTCGCAACCGTAGACTTCTTAACCGGCAAGCTGAGCAGCATCTCAGCCCTATCGGAGAAGAAAAGATTCGAAACTACGATTGGAAGATCGCTACCCAGAAGTATAGAGAATATTATCGCGGAAAAAAAGGAGATGACTATTAGCTTCAGGTCGATTCCGGTAAGCTCTTTGAGCTGGTCGGATAAACCTGCAACTCTAGAGAAATTCGGAACAAGAAAGCCTCTCAGATAGAAAGTAATCGGAACACCTATAGCTATCACAATGATTACTGCAAGGAAAGTTGCAATAATCGCTCTCTTACCCTGCCTTGTCAGCATTCTGTAACCTTCTATAGTTCTCCACTTGAGTATAACTATGAAGTCTCTCATGTGTCTATTCTGCCACAAATTAGCCCGTGATTTCTTATAGCACATCCTAAAAAGCCTTCGGGTTTTGAGTCCAGGCAAATCCGCGTACATGCAAAGTGGTAGGAAGAACCACTCAATTCTATATGTAGGTCGCAGATGGAAGAAGACACTGCAAGTTCGAAGTTGTGAGTTCTGATGGTGAAACACCACATCCTGCTGAAGGATCGTGCGGGTTAACACTGTAGGCTCGGGTGTATATGCGCCGCGTTTGCTTGCGTAAAAGATCTATGCCAGTTAAGCTAGTCAAGATGAGTTCAGTCATTTTCAGAGTAACGACAGCAAAAAAGGGAGAGCAAGCTCTCCCTTCAAAGTGATTCTCTTATCAGTACTCGGGCATCTGTGGCATCGGAGCCTGAGGCTTTTCTTCGGGCTTCTCGGTCAGAGCCGCTTCGGTCGTTAGAAGGATTGCGGCAATAGAAGCTGCGTTCTGAAGAGCACTTCTTGTAACCTTTGCGGGATCAATGATACCGACCTTGAACATGTCTGTGTAAGTATCATTAAGAGCATCGTATCCAAACGCGTTATCATCGTTATGGAGTATCTTGTCGACAACTACTGCTCCGTCTAAACCGGCGTTCTCTACAATCTGCCTGATCGGAGTGTCGAGAGCCTTAAGAACTACCTTAACACCGATCTTGATATCAGGATTCTCTGTGCTATCGAAAAGCTCTTGAACGGATTTCTTGGCTCTTGCAAGAACAACTCCGCCTCCGGCTACGATTCCTTCCTCCACAGCTGCTCTAGTAGCGGAAAGGGCGTCCTCGATTCTGTGCTTCTTCTCCTTGAGTTCTGTTTCGGTTGCAGCGCCGACCTTGATCACTGCCACGCCGCCGGAAAGCTTTGCAAGCCTTTCCTGTAGAGTTTCTTTTTCGTATTCGGAAGTTGTCTGATCGATCTGAACTTTGATCTGACCGATTCTCTGCTTGATCTTTTCAGGATCTCCCTTTCCGTCAACGATTATGGTATCGTCCTTCTTAACCTTCACAACACCCGCGCTACCGAGATCGTTTATCGTTGCGTTTTCCAGAGTAAGCCCAACTTCTTCACTTATTACAGTGCCTCCAGTGAGAATGGCGATGTCCTGGAGCATTGCCTTTCTTCTATCCCCGAATCCAGGGGCCTTAACGGCTACTGAATCCAGTGTTCCTCTCAGTTTGTTCAGAACTAGAGTGGAAAGGGCTTCGCCTTCAATATCCTCGGCAATTATGACAAGCGGCTTTCCTGCCTGCGCGACCTTTTCCAGGATCGGAACAAGCGGTTTCACTGCCGATACTTTCTTGTCTGTGATAAGAATCAGAGGCTCTTTGATGATTGCTTCCATCTTCTCAGGATCGGAAACAAAGTACGGGGAGATGTAGCCTCTGTCAAACTGCATACCCTCGACGAATTCAACGTATGTTTCCAGAGTCTTTGAATCTTCTACCGTTATTACTCCATCCTGACCAACCTTGTCCATTGCTTCGGCTATAAGTTCGCCAATTTCAGTGTCATTGGCCGAGATAGCCGCAACGGAAGCGATATCTTCTCTTGAAGAAATCTTCTTGGAGAGAGATCTTATGTGAGAAACGGCAGTCTCGGTTGCTTTCTGGATTCCCTTCTTCATGAGAATAGGGTTGGCTCCGGCTGTAACGTTCTTCAAACCTTCCTTGATCATTGCATGAGCAAGAACTGTGGCTGTTGTGGTTCCGTCACCGGCAATATCATTTGTCTTGGAGGCTACTTCTTTTACGAGCTGCGCCCCAAGGTTTTCGAATTTATCTTCCAGTTCGATTTCCTTTGCAATCGATACACCATCATTGGTTATCGTTGGAGAACCCCAGCTCTTCTCGAGAACTACGTTTCTACCTTTCGGACCAAGCGTTATCCTAACTGCATCTGCTATAGCATCTACGCCTTTTTCAAGTGATCTTCGTGCTTCTTCGCTGTATTTCAGAATCTTAGCCATACTGATTCCTCCTTCAATCTTCGATCTTTGCCAGGATATCATCCTGATCGATGATTATGTAGTCTTCTTCATCGATCTTGATCTCCGTACCGGAATACTTGGAATAGAGGACCTTGTCGTTTTCCTTAAGGTCAATATCCTCGACTTTCTCACCAACTGCAATTACCTTCGCAGTCATCTGCTTTTCCTTCGCAGCGTCTGGAAGAACGATACCACCTGATGTCTTCTTCTCTTCCTCATAAGGCTTAATCAGTAATCTTGTACCAAGGGGAACTACCTTCATAAAAAGCCTCCTTTCGTATTGTATAGTTAGCACTCAAAGTAACAGTCTGCTAATAAATGATAAAACAACATTGTGATTTCTTCAAGGGCTTCCAGTGTTAAATGATCGTAAACATGAAAGATTAAGGGTGTTCGAGGGCGTTTATGCTCTTTTTCCCCAGGTTTTTCTGATTATCTTCGGCCCACTCTCGCCACTCGAGCTCACGGCTACGCAATCTCCAGTTTCAATATATTGGTAGAGTTACTAGTTCCAAAGGGAATGCCAGCGGTAAGAATTATCGTATCCCCGCTTTTCACAAGCTTAAGCTGTCTTGCAAGAGGCCCGGCAACTTCAACAAGATCGTCTGTAGAATTGCCAAGACCCATTAATACTGGATGAGCTCCCCAAACGAGGTTTAGCCTATAATACGTTGCTTCATTGGGAGTAACCGCAAGTATATGAGCCCTTGGCCTGAACCCCGAGACATTTCTTGCAGTGTGTCCAGAGAAAGTGGAGCTTACGATGACCTTCACCTTCAGCGCTTCGCTAATATCCCACGCTGCTCTGCAGATAGCATCTGTGTGATCGTCTGTTGAAACCTTTTCTCTTGTCCACCTCAGCAAACCGGGATCCTGCTTAAGATACCTTTCCGCTGATCTTGCCGTTAGATCCATAACTGTCACAGCTTCCAGAGGATATTTGCCAATCGAAGTCTCACCGGAAAGCATTATGGCATCAGTACCGTCAATGATCGCATTGGTAATATCCGTTGCCTCGGCCCTCGTTGGCGCTGGATTCTCTATCATAGATTCAAGCATCTGGGTTGCCGTTATCACGGGAATCCGCTTCTGATTGCCGACCCTAATGATCTTCTTCTGAGCGACCGGCACCTCCTCAACGGGTATCTCAACACCCAGATCGCCTCTTGCAACCATCATACCATCGGAAACTTCTGCTATCTTCTCAATGTTTTTCAGCGCCTGTTCCGTCTCTATCTTGGAGACTATAGGAATAGATCCTCCAAACTCCTCAACTACCTTCTTTGCGTGAAGAACGTCTTCTGGTCTCCTGACAAAGGATAGCGCAAAGTAGTCAACTTGTTCCTCGATTCCCAGTTCAATGAACCGCCTGTCTTTTTCTGTAATTGCCGGTATGCTTATGTCTATTCCCGGAAGGTTGATTCCTCTTCTGTGAGTTACAACTCCCCCACTCAAGATTCTTGTTCTAACTTCGGACTTTGTGACGGATAAAACCTTAAGCTTGATCTTTCCATCATCCATCATAATAAGATTCCCGGCCTTCACTTCCTCTGGGAGCTTATTGTAGTTAACACTTACAATCGTATCGTCTCCTTCAATGTCTTCAGTTGTAAGAACAAACTCGCCTCCCTTCGGGAGCTCCACATAAGGACTTCTGAAGACACCTGTTCTGATCTTTGGACCTGAAAGGTCCAGCAAGATCGTGAGCGGAGATCTCATTGATTGGCGAATCTCTTTCAATTTCCTGATTCTATCCTTGTGTTCAGTAATATTGCCATGAGTTGTATTCAGCCTGGCAACATCCATCCCTCTCTGTATGAGAGCCCTCAGCATTTCCGGAGTCTCAGTAACAGGTCCGATAGTGCAGACAATCTTCGTCTTTCTCAAAGCAGATCACCCCGTCAGGAGAGTATTTTCGCCATTTCAACCAGTTCCACATCCAACGTCCTTTTGTTGGAAAGAACTTCTTCGAGAGGTACAGCGGCGATTTTTCCGCTTTTCAATGCCATCATAAGGCCGCCTTCTTCCTTTTCGAGCACCTTAATGGAAGCGTATCCCATTCTCGAAGCGAGAACCCTGTCAAAAGCAGTCGGTGAACCGCCTCTCTGAATATGACCTAAGATGGTTATTCTCGTCTCGTACCCAATCCTGTGTTCTACATGTCTGGCAACAGTGTAGGCACTTGATGCACCTTCGGCAACTACAATGATGCAGTTGATCTTTCCTCTTTTCCTTTCTTTTAAAATCTTATCGGCTATTGATTCATAATCTACGGGAAGCTCCGGAACGATTATTGCTTCGGCTCCAACCGCAATACCCGAAGCAAGTGCCACATAACCGGAATTTCTCCCCATGACCTCTACTACAAAGGCTCTTTCATGCGAAGAAGCCGTGTCTTTGAGCTTCTGAATTGTTTCGACACAGGTATTCAAACACGTATCCACCCCGATACACATGTCTGTCATAGCAATGTCGTTATCTATTGTTCCCGGAATGCCGACAACTGGAATTCCGTTTTCTTCCATAAGCAGTTTTGCACCGGAAAGACTCCCCTCTCCTCCGATGACAATAAGAGCTTCAATGTGATTATTTCTCAGGACTTCGGCAGCCCTAGCTCTGCCTTCCTCGGTCTTGAACTCTTCGCATCGGGAACTCCTGAGGACCGTTCCACCTTTCTCCATTATTCCTCCGACCGAGGAGTAGTCCATATCGACGAACTCTTCATCAAGCAGACCAGAGTACCCTCTCCTAATTCCTACAACGGCTATTTCATCTGTCTGGGCAGTTCTTACAGCTGCCCTTATAGCTGCATTCATCCCTGGCGAATCCCCTCCACTGGTGAGGACCCCGACCTTCTTTATCATCATTATCCCTCCTAACGATGACTGCACTTAGCTAACCGACTACATTCTAGCACATTGCAATTCTAAAATCACCAGCTAGAAATGCGTCCAGAAGTTAACTTATCTAATTACTTGGTGTATAATTTCAGGTGAAACAGGAGGTGATCGAATGAAGGTCCTCAAGTCAGGAATTCCGGAGTTTGAAGCAAAAATGTATCAGGAAATCCTTCTAAAAGAAGGAATCTTCTCGGAACTGGTGGATTCTCATTTCGCATACACCGACAGTGTTTACTTTGGTTCGGGCGGCTTGGTGGACATTATTATAGCCGACGATGATTTCGAAGAAGCCGTTCAGATCTTTGAAGACTTGCAAGAGAGGGGGAGGGAAGAAACGGATGAGTGATCTAAAGAGAACGCCGCTTTACAGCGAACATGTGAGACTAAAGGGAAAGTTGGTTGATTTTGCTGGATGGGAGATGCCTTTGCAGTTTGATTCTATAATCAACGAGCACAATCTTGTCAGGAAGAAAGCCGGCCTCTTTGATGTCTCGCACATGGGAGAAATCGAAATTGTGGGACCCGACGCTATTCGATTTTCGGACTATTTGATAACAAACTCTGTCTCTTCGCTGAAGAACGGAGCCATAGTCTATTCTCCAATGTGCAATGAAAATGGTGGGATAGTCGATGACGTATTGGTCTACAGAATAGGCAATGGAAAGGTGATGTTCGTAGTTAACGCTTCAAACAAAGACAAAGATTTCGAGTGGATCAAGAAAAACAAGGGTGCTTTCGACGTGCAAATTAAAGACGCATCCGACGACTTTGCGCAGATCGCCTTTCAGGGACCTCATGCAGAGGAGATATTACGGGAAATATCGCAGGTCAAATTGGCGGACATTCCCTTCTACCATTTCGTGTACGGCAGAGTGAACGGCATCCAGGCGTTGGTTTCTCGTACAGGCTATACGGGAGAAGACGGGTTTGAACTGTATATCGACCCTCAGGGTGCTATCCCTCTTTGGAGAAAGATACTTGAGACGGGAGCTGATTTAGGTGTGAAGCCTATCGGCCTTGGAGCAAGAGATACACTAAGGTTTGAGGCTTCCTACATGCTTTATGGCAACGAACTCACCGATGAGACAACCCCTCTTGAGGCTGGTCTCAAATGGACGGTAAAGATGGACAAAGACTTCATCGGCAAAGCTGTTCTGGAAGAACAACTAGCAAACGGGACAAAATACAAGCTCAAGGGACTAGAACTATCCGGCAGGAGTATCGCGAGGCATGGATTTGAGGTCTTTGACGGTGAGAAGAAGGTCGGTTGGATCACGAGCGGAGTATTTTCTCCAACGCTGGGCAAATCTCTCGCTCTAGCATATCTGGAAAAGGATTACTGGAAGAGCGGCTCAGAAGTGCAGGTCGAAATTCGATCGAAGAAGGCACCTGCTGTAGTTGTCAAAACACCTTTCTATAGAGGCTCTGTAAAATCGAAAAGTTAAGGAGGAGATTTGTAATGAAGAAGTTCGCGGCAACTCACGAATGGGTATCGATTGAAGGAAAGGTAGCAACAGTTGGTATTTCAGATCACGCTCAAGACCATCTGGGTGACATTGTGTATGTAGACCTTCCCGAAGTAGGCAAGTCTCTTAAGAAGGGCGATGTCTTCTGCACGATAGAGTCTGTAAAAGCGGCAAGTGACATCTACGCTCCCGTAAGTGGGAAAATCGTTGAGGTGAATGAGGAGCTTGATTCCTCACCCGAGAAGATTAACGATGATGCCGAAGGAGAAGGCTGGATAGTGAGAATTGAAGTTGCAGATGAATCGGAACTTGACAGTCTGATGGACTTGGAGGCGTATAAGAAGCACTGTGAAGAGGAGGGCTAATATGCCTGAGTTTTCTTATCTGCCCCAGACCAACAAGGATGTCGAGGAAATGCTGGAGGTAGTTGGCGTCAAGAGCGTTTCGGAGCTTTTCAAGGATATCCCCGATAAGTTTGATGTCGATATCTCAATACCCGAAAGCAAGGATGAATTCAGTGTACTCAGAGATCTGAAAGAACTTAGTGAGAAAAACATAACGCTTGAGGACCTGTCCGTCTTCAGAGGGGCCGGTGTGTACAAACACTTCGTTCCAAGCGTGGTTCAGGCGATCGCATCGAGAGGCGAGTTTCTCACCGCATATACACCTTACCAGGCAGAAGTCTCACAGGGGACTCTTCAGATGCTGTTTGAATTCCAGACGATGATCTGCGAGCTAACAGGAATGGATGTAGCAAATTCATCTATGTACGATGGCGCAAGCGCAGCTGCAGAAGCCGCGCTGATGGCTGTTAGGGTAAGAGGGGGTCAGAAGGTTCTGGTTTCGGGGTCACTTCATCCCGAGTATATAGATACGATCAAGACCTACTGTTTTGGCAGTGAC
The DNA here is from genome assembly GCF_002752635.1 of Mesotoga sp. Brook.08.105.5.1. Lineage (NCBI taxonomy): Bacteria > Thermotogati > Thermotogota > Thermotogae > Kosmotogales > Kosmotogaceae > Mesotoga > Mesotoga sp. Brook.08.105.5.1. The sequence continues at coordinate 42,942 of NZ_AYTW01000031.1, read as the reverse complement.
ATAAGCGTTGAAACCGTTGCTTTCGATTCCGAAACAGGACAGGTGGATTTTGCCGATCTAGAAAAGAAACTCACCGAGGATACTTCCGGTTTTGTGCTGGGCTACCCAAACTTCTTCGGAATAATCGAGAACATTTCGGAGGTTCGAACCAAAATCGGCGAGAAGACAATGCTTATAGTAAGCGCTGACCCAATCGCTCTCGGAATACTTGAAGCTCCCGGAAAGCTTGGAGCCGATATTGTTGTGGGAGAAGGTCAATCGTTGGGCAATTCTCCTTCATTTGGCGGACCGGGTCTAGGCTTCTTCGCGTCAAAAGAGAGCTATATAAGAAAGATGCCCGGAAGAATTATCGGAGAGACAAAAGACAGTGATGGACGCGCAGGGTATGTCATGGTTCTCCAGACCCGGGAACAACATATCAGAAGAAGTAAGGCCACATCCAACATTTGCTCGAACCATGCATTCAACGCACTGATCGCTTCAATCTACATGAGTATGATAGGTTCTGATGGGATAAGAGAGATCGCGAAAAGATCTTTTGACAAAGCTCATTATTTGGCAGAGAGAATTGGAAGAACAGATCGTGTGCGGCTGGTCTTCACAGGCCCCTTTTTCAACGAATTCGTTGCACAGTTTGACTGTAACTTGAAAGAGTTTAACGAACAGCTACTAGAAGACAAGATATTAGGACCGCTAGAACTGGAAAGGTTTAATGAAGAGATGAAGGGTTATGGGCTTATCTGTACAACAGAAGCTAATCTTAACGAGGAGATTGAGTTTTTTGCCGGCAGACTGGAGGAGATATCATGACGATTTTCGATCTTTCAACTGAAGGAAGAAAGGCCTTTCATCTCCCGAAAGAAGAGAGCTACGGTTATGACCCTTCAGATCTGCTACGTGAGGACTGGTTGAGAGAGAAGAATCCCGGTCTTCCTCAGCTTAGCGAGCTTCAGGTAATCAGGCATTACACCGGACTCTCGGAGAAAAACCACTCAGTTGATACCGGTTTCTATCCTCTTGGATCATGTACAATGAAGTACAATCCAAGGCTCAACGAGAAAGTCGCTGGTCTTGAAGGTTTCAGTCAGATACACCCGTACCAATCTGAAGAGACTGTCCAGGGAGCTTTAGAAGTGATGTTCAACTTACAGAACTCTCTGTGCGAGATCACCGGAATGAGCAACTTCACTCTTCAACCGGCCGCAGGGGCACATGGCGAGCTGGTCGGAATGCTTCTGATGAAAAAATACTTCGAACTGAGGGGTGAAAGCAACAGAAAGAAGGTTATTGTACCTGACTCAGCACATGGGACTAACCCCGCCTCGGCAGTCATGGCAGGCTTTGAGGTCGTCGAAGTACCTTCAGGAAGCAATGGAAGGGTTGCCCTTAATAGCCTTGTTGAGATGCTTGATGAAGACGTAGCAGGAATAATGCTTACCAACCCGAACACAGTGGGCCTTTTTGAAAACGAGATCTGCGAGATTCAGGAGGCCGCGCACAAGAAGGGCGCTTTGCTCTATTATGACGGCGCCAATCTCAATGCGATAATGGGCCACGCGAGGCCAGGCGACATGGGTTTTGATATCGTTCACTTAAACTTGCACAAAACCTTTTCGACACCTCATGGAATGGGAGGCCCCGGAAGCGGCCCTGTGGGAGTGAAGAGCTTTCTTGCAGACTTGCTACCTGTTCCTGTGGTTAATTTTGATGGTCGGAAGTTCTCACTTGATTACAATCTTCCGAATTCAATAGGAAAAGTTAGGAGTTTCTACGGTAATTTCGGTGTTTTACTGAAGGCTTACGCATACATATTATCCATGGGCGGCAATGGTCTCAAGAGAGCTAGCGAGATGGCCGTCTTAAATGCCAACTATCTTCGAGTCAAACTCAACAAGCTCATTCCGACTGCCTATCCCGATATATGCATGCATGAATTCGTTCTGAAAGGCAGCAAGCTTGTATCAGAATATGAAGTGAAGACCCTGGATGTTGCCAAAAGACTCCTAGACTACGGAATACACCCTCCTACAGTCTACTTTCCGCTGATTGTGGATGAAGCATTGATGATAGAACCTACAGAGACTGAGACCAAAGAGGCTCTAGATGCTTTTGCCGATACTTTCGAGAAAATTCTGAAAGAGGCAAAGGAGGATCCCAGCATACTTAAAGCTGCTCCTCAGAAGACAGTTGTCGGAAGACTTGATGAAGCAACTGCTTCAAGAAAGCCAAAGACAAGGTGGAGCAAGGGAACTTGATATTGAAACTTGAAAAGTGCTGTGATATCATAGTTTCAGCAGAGCAGGCGTAGCTTCAATCGGTCGAGCGCCGCCTTGGTAAGGCGGAGGTTGTGAGTTCAAATCTCATCGCCTGCTCCATCTTTATAACCGGACGAAAGTCCGGTTGTTTTTTGAGCATGCGAAAAAGTACTAATTTTGGATCTTATTACAATCTATGCTAGAATGAAAATGTAACTTTCTTTGCGTAGCTATAACCATCCAGTTCTCCTTGTAAGGCTTTGAACGGTATTTGTAAGCAATACGACTGTAACCTCCGGTAAGAACACTGTGAGTCTAGCTCCGTTTACGGTCAGATTTGGCAATTCTTTGCTTTTTTGGGTGGATGTATAGGTACTCTCGCTGTTCGGTGCGTTCTATTCAGGGGTGAAGTCTGTGTTTGATTTCTATTCAAAGCCAAGAATAATCCTGGTGGGAAGAAGCCAGAAGGATGCAAGAAGGTTAATTGAGGCTTTCGATGATCGTTTTGACGTCAGATACGTCGAAGAGGTGTCTGACGAGTTTGGTCGATTTTCAGATGCTATGATCTTTGATTATGTCAGTGAAGACATCATCAATAATCTTCGTGCAGGAACAATTCCATACCTTTGCCTTGTCGGAAGTGAGAAGTCAATAGAGAAGTTCTCCCTGGTACCTGGCGAGTATTTGCTAAAGGGACCGGGTTATCTGCATTATCTTCCCGAAATCGTCTACTCAATGCTTGAAAAGCACCGACTTCAGAAGACTCTGGATTTCGAGCGAGAAAAGTATATGGGACTCGTCAATAGTATGGGATGCGGAATGCTCATCCTTAGAAAGAGAGATGGAAACGTAATCTTCTGTAATAAGGTTGCGCAGAGCCTTCTCGGGTACTCAGAAGAAGAGATCGAGAAGATGAGTATACAGGATCTTTTATACGATGAACCCTTTGCCTTGCAGACTATTCTTGGTAGAGAGAACTTTGACATCGATAGAGAGATCGTAATGCTGACGAAGGCCGGGGGGAAAATCTACGTGATTTTCAACACTTCAGAAATGTTATACGGTGCAGAGAGAGTTGTACAACTAACATTCATGGACGTTTCGAAGCAGAAGAGGGATAGGGAAGAACTAATCTTCCAATGGCGTTTTCTGGACAATGCTGAGGAGATTGCGATAGCCGTTGACGAGAAGGGAAGAATAGTCTATCTGAACAGATTTGCTGCGGAGATTCATGGTTATGATCTTGAGGAAATGATAGGGGACAGTCTCACTTCGTATCTGGTGCAAGACGAGGTAGAAGCAAAGTCCATGCAATTCTCCATTATGAAGTCTGGAAAATGGAAAGGAAGACACCTGCACAAGAGAAAAGACGGTTCCGTATTTACTGTAGAAGAGAAAAGAAGTATGTTGAGAGTCGATGAGAATGTATATGAGCTTGTGATTGGAATTGACGTCACCGAGAGCATCGAGCTTCAGAAACGAGCCAATCTCCATTCACTGCTCCTCAACGGAACGGGAGACCTGGCTGTCGCGACAGACATGGAGAATAGATTGATCTACATGAATGAAGCTGCCGAAGAATACTTCAACACAAAACTCGAAGAAGAACAAGGAAGAAGTTCTAACGAAACGAATTCTAAGACTCTTCGGGCCTTTCTTGAGATGGCTGCATCTAGATCTTCTGAATCATCAGGAGAGAGAATAAGATTCCCCGCCAACAGCAACTCAGAACCCCCAGTTGAGTTCACCAAGAAGATTGTGCGCGATTCCGGCAGAGAGGTAGGCACCATCTTTCTAGGAAGGCAGACGGACTAAGTAATAAGCTGTAACAAAGATTAAGCAATTAATGGTAGTTGCATTTCCCCGCATAAGCGGCCATATTGGTTGAGTCATTCTAGATTCCGAAACCGAGCTACTATGAGTCTTGCCGTTCAAGCACCTCTTCGTGAACGACATCATGACGATTGACTGACAAGCGCAATAATTGACGGACTAGTTCATCATTGCCATCTGATCGTTTTTACGGGAAGAAGTTACAGATTTGAGCACTCTAACATAAGAGGCTAAACAGTTAATCCTGGGTTCTGGATTTTTATCTTGCCAAGTACTGTATTTCCTAGGCCAAAAACATTCAGTAATGATTTGTGATTGGCATTCTCCAGTCTTTCCCAAACGCTCTTTTGGAAACCTTTATCCCAGGAGCGCACTGCTTGCGCTTGTACTCGTTCTTTCTCAACAGTTTCAGCGAATGCTCTACTGTCGACCTTTCGAACCCCTCGAGTACGATCTCCTCCGCTGAGAGACCTTCTTCTATGTGAAACCTGAGGATTTCATCTAGAATCTCATATGGAGGGAGAGTGTCCTGATCCTTCTGACCTTCCTTAAGTTCTGCCGACGGTGCCTTCAAGAATACATTGCTCGGAATGACATCTTTCTCTTCAAGTTCATTCAAGCGTTCTGCGATCATATAGACCTGAGTCTTGTAGAGATCCTTAAGAACCGCAAGTCCACCCGCCATATCTCCGTAGAGAGTTGAGTATCCCGTTGCCATCTCACTCTTGTTGCCTGTTACAAGTACAAGCCATCCAAACTTGTTTGAAAGCGCCATGAGAATGTTTCCCCTGATTCTTGCCTGCAGGTTTTCTTCAGTAACATCTTCCGCTGCATCCTTGAAGGTAGTCTTTAAGGCCTTTAGAGTAGAATCCACTATGCTCTCGATCGGTACCTCAAGGATCTCAATTCCCAGATTCTCTGCAAGCTCCATTGCATCTCTTCTAGACTCATTCGAGGTTATTCGTGAAGGCATGAACACGCCTTTGACATTGTTTTTACCTATCGCCCTTACTGCAAGAGCCGCTACTAGGGAGGAGTCCATTCCTCCACTTAGCCCAAGAACTATCCTCTCGAAGTTGTTCTTCTTCAAGTAGTCTCCTATACCAAGTTCCAAAGCGGCTATCAACTCGTCGCATTTACTCAGTTCTGATTCTCTTCGAACAGCAAGCTCTGAAGCTGTTTCTCTGTATGATGGTTCAACTGTCACTTCTTCGATACTCACGTTCTTGGAGTAGACCTTCCTTTTTCCTTCAAAGAGGTTGTATCTGGTGGAAATATCTGTGTCTATGTCCAGCACAAGCAGATCTTCCTCAAAGGCCCTCCCGACCACCAGCCTTCCGTCTGGCATTGCTACGCAGCTCCTTCCATCGAATACTAGATCATCCTGAGCACCAACCAGGTTACAGTAGGCTATGGTGCTGGAATACTCCATCGCTCTCGTCAGCAGAAGAGAAGACCGGGTTTTATGCTTCTGCGAGGTGAACGGTGAAGCAGATAGATTGAGAATAAGATTCGCTCCCGCAATAGTCTGATCATTTATTGGGCCAGACGGCACCCAGAGGTCCTCGCAAACATTGATCCCAATCTTTGCTTCGCCAAATCTAACGAGAAGCGGGTGTGCTCCTGGAGAGAAGTATCTTCTCTCGTCAAACACAGAGTAATTGGGCAAACTCATCTTTTGATAGACTGATTTGATTTCCCCTCTCTGGAGAATTGCTGCCGCGTTATAGATCTCATTGACGAAGTCAACAAATCCAAGAACGATCATTGCTTTGCTTCTGGCAGTTTGACCCGCGATTTCTTTGAGCACAGCGAAATTCTCTCTTAGAAACCCTGTATTCAGCAAGAGGTCCTCAGGCGGATAACCGGTTATCGTAAGCTCAGGGAATAGAACAATTCCTGAATCAAGCGCTGTCGCCCTGTCGATCGCTTCGATTATCTTCCTTTTGTTTCCATCAAGATCCCCAACCGTCGTGTTTATCTGAGCAAGCGCCGTCCTGACTATCATTTCGAGACCTCCCTGACGTATTCGAAATGGCTTATGAATTGATTTGCAACGTCCCTAGACTCGATTATAACAACTATCTCGCGGTTTTTTCCCCATCCGCTAAGTGATGCGTTGGCCGATCCCGTAATCACGATGTTTCGATCTATTACGAACGTTTTATCGTGAATAGTTATGGAAACACCACGTGATACCTCCATTCCGGTTGTGAGATAGTCTTTGAGCGGAGAATCTTCGTTCCAGCTGTCAACCATCCCAAAAACCCTAACCCCTTTTGAAGCACAGAACTTCAAAGCCGCGAGAATTTTGGGATCTGTAAAAGCGAACATGGCGAATCGGATCTCCTCTTTGGCACTCATCAACTCCTTGATTACTCTCTTGCGCGCTTCTTCAGAAGGGCAGAGAAATAGGGTCATATTTCCGACGCTTGTCACTCCTCTTGAGTCTCCAGTCAGAATCGCCTTGTAGTAATCAAGAAACAGGGAGGCAAGTTTTTCCGACTCAATCATGATGAAGCTATTTGAGTCCTCTCTGAGGCTACCCTCGGTGAAGTTTCCTGTTCCGAAGACCACTATTTGACTATCAACAACGATGAATTTCGAATGAACGAGCGCCGCGGTTGTGTCAGTCATAACCTTAAACTGAGGAGACTTCGCAAAGGTTCTCGAAACAGTGGAATTGTCAATCACAACCGAGACATTGAGACCTTTGATGTATAGGCGGTTGAGGCAGTCAATCACCTCCTGCTCGTCAAGGGAATAACTTACAAGAACCACTTCTTCCTGCGCTCTTTCCAGTATTTCAACTATCCTTTCAATGGCTCTCCCGTCATCGGTGAAAAAAACCGTGGGAAGAGTTACAGCAACCAATAAAATAACAACCGCCAGAAAAAATCTCTTCATACAAATCACCGTAACAAAAAAGCGGAGAACTCACGTTCCCCGCCTGGTGGAGACGAAGGGATTCGAACCCTCGGCCTATACAATGCCATTGTATCGCGCTCCCAACTGCGCTACGTCCCCACTCAAGAAAAATTATACTCTACCAGGTTTCACATTTCAAGAGGTAGACAACGATCAAGCATGCTTTCTGTTCTCGACTCGCTTGAGCCATTCGATAACCACCGGACTGGAGATGTAAAGAGAGGAGTATGTTCCAACTATCACACCAACCAGCATTCCAAATGCAAATGGCCTCAAAACCTCTCCGGAGAATATGAAGAGCGTTAGAACCGCAAGGAACGTCGTCAAAGAGGTATTGATAGACCTGACTATCACATCGTTGATGCTTGTGTTGACTACTGTCTCTATTGTCTTGCCTCTCATCTTCTTGGTGTTTTCTCTGATTCTATCGTAGACTACGATAGTGTCATTCAAAGAGTATCCAACAAGCGTAAGAAGAGATGCTACTACCGGTGCATTGAATTCAATTCCGAAAATACTGTAGAAACCCATTACGATAATCACATCATGTATCAGAGTAATAATCGCGCCAACTCCGAATGAAAACTTGAATCTAATTGTTATATACAACAACAGAAGAGCCATCGACACGATGACTGCAATCCAGGCATACCCTCTGATTTCCTGAGCTGCATAACCGGAGATTGTACTAACAGATAGAATATTACTCTCCGTTACTCCCTCGCTCTCAAGACCGGCCAGGATCTTTGATGTCACCGATTCGTCGCTTTCGCTAGTGTTAACGATTATCGAGAATCTGCTTCTTTGTTCGGAAGAACCTTCTTCAATCAAAGGCCTCTGTTTAATGATTCTAGCTGCGGCAAAGCTTGGGTCCTCTGCACTGAGGAGCTCTCGGATCTCCGCTACGGTCATGTCAATATCGGGAACGGATACGCTGATTTCAATTCCACCAGTGAAATCCACTCCGAAATTGAAGCCCTTGGTAAAGATGAAGACAAGTGAAACAAGAATCAGTACAAGAGAAAGAGCAATGAAGTACTTTCTTTTTCCAACAAAGTCAGCTTTGAAGGTCATCTTGCATCTCTCCCTTCCGTTTCAACTTCGACATAGTGATGAGGCTTCAAGCTTCCCGACATTCCAGTCAAGACCGTTCTCGACACAACGATGTTTGTGAACATGGCGCCTATAACACCGATTATCAAAGTAATAGCGAATCCCTTCACTGTACCCGTTCCAAAGTAGAAGAGAACTAGTCCGGCAAGAATTGTGGTGAGGTTCGCGTCAAAGATCGTCCATACAACTTTCGAAAATGCCGAGTCTATAGCGTTCTCTGGCGTCTTGCCCAGTCTTAGCTCTTCCTTTATCCTCTCAAAGATCAGCACATTTCCATCGACCGTCATTCCTATGGTCAGTACGATACCAGCTATACCGGGTAATGTAAGTATTGAACCGGTCAGCGAAATCATGCCAAACAGGAGGATCGCATTGTACAACAGCGCAAGATCGGCTACGAGACCCATCTTCTTATAGAAGATAACCATGTAGATCATAATAATGAAAATTCCTGCAACCCCCGCCCACAGACTTGCATTGATGATATCTCTGCCGAGAGTAGGAGAGAGAACCCTCTTATTAAAGGATGCAAGATCGACTGGAAGGTTTCCACTTCCGACCAAAATCGACACTTCTCTAGCCTCTTCAATCGAATTCAAACCTTCGATAACTGCGTTACCATCAGAGATTTGAGACTGAACAAGCGGAGCTATAATCACCCTGTCATCCAGTACTATGGCGAGTCTCTTCTTGATGTCTGAATCGGCATAAGTGGACTTCACAGAAGTGATGTCCCTGAAGGTTCGAGCACCGTCTGAACTGAACTTCAAAGAAACCATGAAACGTCCCTGGCCAGGTCTCGGTTGATTATTGACGAGAGCCTTGGCATCGGTGACTACACTTCCGTCTAGTTCAGCATAACTTGAACCTACGCTAATCATTGGACTGATAAAGTACCAGGTATTGTTCTGTACTCCGCCAACATACTCCCCGTAGTGAAGCTCCTTAACCCAGTAAGGTTCGGCTCCCTGAAGTTTCCTCCTGCTAATCTCTAGGGACATACCTGCAGGGATCGAGGGCGTAGAAACCGAGGTCTCGATAGCAAGAACATCGGCAAAGTAGAGTTTACCTGTCTTCCCAACAAGATTCTCCGCTCTCGAAACGTCAGTAATTCCAGGAATTTGGACTCTTACTCTTACCGGCGGAATATCCTCGCCAAATGAGATTCCTGTGGTCACTTTTTCTACGGTTGCCTCTGTGAATCCTGCAGCATCTAGCCTTGCCCTTAAGACTTCAATAACCCTGTCTGCAAGGGCATTCATTTCTGAATCTGACACATCGGTAACCATCTGGTACTCAAGAAGAGCTCCACCCTTTATATCAAGCCCTAACTTGATGTTTGCAGCTAATTTGTCGAGGAAGCTGCTATCGGCTGGCGCACTACCATGTGGTATTAACAGCGGGAGCAATGCTGCAATCAACACCACCATGGTGACGATCAAACGTTTTCGGTTTGCTCTCATACGGACTTTGCCCGAAAGACTCGGACAGACACCCCCTTCCAATATCTACGAATATAACTGAAACTATTACTGCTTAACATTTACGTCGGGTTCTACTTCTTCCTTTTCATTCTCACCCTTGTTCACTACAACGGCGATCGCCTTTCTTGTGACGTCCAGTTCCGTACCGGTGCCGGTCCTGATCCTGAGACTATCCGGTTTTATCATGGTAATCTTCCCGATTATTCCGCCGGCTGTGACGACTTTATCACCAACCTTAAGCTTCTCCATCATCTGCTTGAACTGCTTATCCCTCTTTCTCTGAGGCATAATTATCAAGAAGTAGAAGAAGGCAACCATAAGGACTAGCCAGATAATAATCCCCGAAAAGCCCCCAGTTGAAGCCCCAGCATCCGCCGAAGGAGCCGCTACATCTCCGGCCGGGGCATATGCTATGAAACTAAGGATTGAAAACATTTACATACCTCCTGTCATGGTTAGAGCACCTGTATGATTTTACCAGAATAGACTATCCAATTCAACTAACAAGCCTTTTTGGAGTTCAGTCGCTCATAATACGAAAAGTCTTACATGATATAATTCCGTTGACGAATGGAAGAAAGGGAGGAAGATCATGAATAGCCTGCTAAAAGATGCCGAAAGCAGAATGAAAAAAAGTGTTGAAAAGATCGTTGAAGAGTACGGTCAGATGAGAACGGGTAGACCTTCTCCTGCCCTTCTTGAGTCTGTAAAAGTCGATTATTACGGGGTCCTTACTCCGATCAATCAGATGGCGACAATCACCGTGACTGAAGAAAGATCACTGATTATTAAGCCTTGGGATAAGACCGTTCTCAGTCAGATTGAAAAGGCCATCTTTGCGTCAAAACTAGACCTTACACCAATTAATGATGGAGCAAACATTAAGCTAAATTTCCCTATACCGACAACGGAACAGAGAGAAAAATGGGTGAAGCTCGCAAGAGACAATTCGGAAAAGGGTAAAATAGCGATTCGAAACATTCGAAGGGACGCGATAAAGGAAGCTAGAGATCTTGAGAAGGCTTCTGAAATGACCGAAGATGACCTGAAGAAATTTGAGGAGGATATTCAGGAACTTACGAACAAGTACATAGAAGAAATGGACAAGGCTTTCGAGAAGAAGAGCAAGGAGATCATGGAGTTTTAATGTCCCTTCCCGTTCACGTTGCTTTCATAATGGATGGAAACGGCCGTTGGGCTCAGAGGAGAGGACTCGAGAGAATTGAGGGGCACAAGAAGGGGGCAGAAATTGCAGACTCCGCCTCTCATTGGTGTGCCGATCTCGGTATTAGTTATGTAACTCTCTATGCATTCTCAACGGAAAACTGGAGACGACCCAGGCAAGAAATAGATTTCCTTTTCCAACTGATGCTCATTTACATAAGCAGCAAGCTCGACAATATGCTGGAAGAGGGAGTGAGGATGCGCTTCATTGGAAGATTGAATGAACTCCCTCAGAAACTCAACGAGTTCACAAAAGAAATCGAGAAGAAAACCTCACTGTGCAGGAAACTGAATGTTATAGTTGCTTTGAATTATGGAGGAAGGGCAGAGATTGTCGATTCAGTCAACAGAGTTATTGAGAGCGGAAAGCATAGGGTATCTGAAGAGGATATAGAAGAGAACTTGTATCTCCCCGATGTGCCTGAACCAGACCTGATAATAAGGACTTCTGGGGAAAAGAGAGTAAGCAACTTCTTAACCTGGCAGTCGGTTTACAGCGAGCTCTTCTTCACAAGAACCTTGTGGCCTGATTTCGAGAAAGAGGAATTTGAGAGGATATTGGATGAGTACTCTAAACGCAAGCGAAGGTTTGGTGCATTGAGCTGATGAAGAAGATCTCGGAGACAAATATCAGAATAGTTACGGCTGCAGTTGTGGCACCTTTCGTGGTTCTCTGTTTCGCAAATTACTACTCCTTCATTGGTCTGGTATCTGCCGTTGTTCTCTTTTCGAACTACGAATACTTGAAGTTCAGCCTGAAGGACAGTAATCATCAGACAGTTAGAATTGCCCTGTCAGGTATTATTCCTGCAATAATCGTAATATACGGGATACTGCTTGACAGGTTCAACGATGTTGAAACTTTTGCTCCGAGACCTGAACTGATTTTCGCAGTGGGGGTAATTGCACTTGCGTCTGTGGTGATAGTAACAGTATCCAATGTTAGAAGTGCCAAAGAGATTATTGCCAATTCTGTGTTCTCATTAATCTATGTTGGTTTCGATTTGGCATTTTTCTATCACATCTATCTAGGATTTGGTTCTTCAATGGCCTTGATGGCTCTCACATCGGTGTGGCTCTTCGACACGGGAGCTTATTTCATAGGTAAACGCTTCGGTCGGATCAGAATATCTCCAAGTTATAGCCCTAAGAAAAGTCTCGAAGGTGTAATCGGAGGATATGTTACCACGCTTCTCTTCATGCTGCTTTTCGTCTCTATGAGTAAGCTCGTAGGACTCTACAACGGACCCGATCTCGGGATACCCCATTTCATGGTTCTGGCGGTTGTTGTATCCGTATTTGGCACTATTGGAGACATTGTGGAGTCGTCTTTCAAGAGGTATCACGGCGTTAAAGATTCCGGTAATCTACTTCCCGGCCATGGTGGTATGCTAGATCGAATAGATGGTGTTCTTTTTGTAACACCCATGTTCTATATATTCCTTACTCTTTTGACTTAAGGGGGCTAACCAATGAAATTCATGACCGGAGCTGAGATAAGGGAGAGTTATCTCAACTTCTTTGAATCGAAGGGCCACAAAAGAATACAGAGTGCTTCTCTTATCCCTAACGATCCACAACTGATGTTCACTGTTGCCGGTATGGTTCCTTTCAAACCAATCTTCTGGGGAAAAGTCGAAGCCACATACAAGAGAGTCACAACTTGTCAAAAGTGTGTGAGAACCAACGATATTGAAAATGTTGGTAGAACTCCCAGACATCAGACTTTTTTTGAAATGCTTGGAAACTTCTCGTTTGGAGATTATTTTAAGAGAGAAGCAATAAAGTGGGGCTGGGAGTTCGTTACGGAGCATTTGGCTCTACCGGATGAGCTCCTATGGGTTTCGATTTACCTAGATGACGATGAAGCGTTCTCAATATGGAGAGATGAAGTCGGAGTCCCCGAGAAGAAGATTGTTAGGCTTGGGAAGGCGGATAATTGGTGGGGACCAGCCGGCCCTTCGGGTCCTTGTGGACCTGATTCAGAGATTTTCATAGACAGGGGTTACGGAAACAACTGCCCTGATCCCGAAAACTGCAGTCCTGCTTGTGACTGCGGAAGATTCCTTGAATTCTGGAATCTTGTATTTACTGAGTTTAACCAGGATGAGGAAGGAAATCTCTCCTATCTAGAAAGAAAGAATATCGATACCGGATTCGGGCTTGAACGAGCTGCCTCGATTCTTCAGAATGTCGACTCAAACTTCGATACTGATCTGTTCATACCCATAATCAGGAAGATAGAAGAGCTTCTGGGAGTCAAGTACAAGGAGAAGGAAATCTCCGATGTCTCGATCAAAGTTATCGCAGATCATGCGAGATCAATTGCATTCATGGTTTCCGACGGAGTCTTACCTTCCAATGAGGGAAGGGGTTACGTGCTCAGGAGAGTCCTAAGGAGGGCTGTGAGGCACAGTTCTTTACTTGGCTACGATTCTCCATTTCTTTACAGAATAGTGGAGACGGTCGCTGAACAGATGGGGAACGTATATCCAGAGCTAAAAGACCGGCTTTCGTTTACGCAGGAAATCATAATGAAAGAGGAGGAGAGATTTCTTTCAACGCTGCTGAACGGCGAGAAGAGGCTTAAATCAATTCTAGTAGATAAGAAGGAACTGTCTGGCTCCGAGTTGTTCATTCTTCACGACACTTATGGATTTCCACTGGAACTTGTCGAAGAGATCGTTGCAGATACCGGCGTTACACTAGACAAAGAAGGTTATGAAAGAGAAATGAAGTTGCAAAGGGAGAGGGCAAGAGAGGCGTTGGGAGACAGGAAATATCTGGGAAACATCGAGGTCTACTCCAGTATCTTTCCAACGACCGGCAATTCAAAATTCACAGGTTACTCGAGACTTGAAGACAGATCGACCATAGTCGCGATTTTAAAGGACGGCGATGCCGTGGAAGCCCTTGAAGAAGGAGAGACTGGAGACGTCATCCTTGAAAAGACTCCCTTCTATCCCGAAAGAGGCGGGCAGGTAACGGACACCGGGCTTATCGAGACCGAGACAGCACTGGCTAGAGTTGAGAGTGTGTTCATTCCTTATCAAGAGATGATAGTCCACAGAATTTCAGTCGAAGAAGGAACGCTGCGGGTGAAGGATCAAGCCAGGCTAATTGTAGACACAGACCGAAGAAAAGCAATAATGAGAAATCACACCGCCACTCACTTGCTGCACGCAGCTCTCAGAAAAATCATAGGAGGCCACATTCATCAGTCTGGTTCACTGGTTCTACCTGACAGATTGCGCTTCGATTTCTCACACTTCCAGTCTTTGTCAACCGATGAGATAAATAAAGTGGAGAACATGGTTAACGAAGAGATCCTCAAAGCAAAACCAGTCGAAAAAGCAGAGAAGAGCTTCGATGAAATAAAGGGTGAAGACGTAATGGCCCTCTTTGAAGAAAAGTACGGCGACAAGGTTCGAGTAATCACTGTAGAGGGATTCAGCAGAGAACTGTGCGGAGGAACTCATGTAAACAACACCGGAGAAATCGGCCTCTTCAAGATTCTTTCGGAGACCTCCGTAGCGGCCGGAACAAGGAGAATTGAGGCAATAACCGGAACCACTTCGCTCGAATATTTTCGCAATCTTTTCAACAGACAGAAGACGATCAGAGAAGTACTTGAAGTTCCTGAGGATGTAATAATTCAGCGGCTTCAGGGCATACTCGACGAACTTAGGTCGGGAGGCCAGGAGATTGTCAGATTAAAAGAGAAGCTACTTTCAGGCGATGCACTAATGAAAGATAAGAGAATGACGGTCAAAGGCGTCAATCTGCTTATCAGAAGAGTAGAGAACGCGCCGTCCAGCGCTTTGAGAAACGGTGCAGATGTCCTCCTCAGCAAGGAAAATGGCGGCATAGTTATTATCTTCAATGAACTGGAAGATTCTATTTCTTTCGTCGTGAAGGTCGAGAAGAAACTTACTGACAGGTTCAAGGCAGGAGAAATCGCAAAGAAGATAGCCCACGACCTGGGAGGAGGAGGAGGAGGCAGGCCAGACTTCGCCCAGGCAGGTGGAAAGGATGTTTCAAAATTGGAAGCCATCATAGACAGGATCGATGAATACCTTTAATAATGAGTTTGACGATGCCTCCTTAGGCAGCCTCTTTGACGTCTCAGCCGCTCCCGACAAGCTTTCCCTTGACAGTCTTGCCTTTGTGGGAGATGCAGTGTACACTCTTTACTTCAGATTGAGGACTCTCCCGCAGGCGCATCGGAGGGCAGGTCATCAGCACAATATTGTGAAAGACTATGTAAGCGCTCCCGGTCAGAAAAAGGCTCTCGAAGAAATCGAAGGACTTCTCGATGAAGAGGAGAGGAAGATCGTCAGACGGGGTTACAATTCAAGAGGCTCGAAAAAACATGGGGACGACGAGGATTATAGAATGGCTACCGCTCTCGAGGTCCTTATTGGTCATCTATTCCTTGAGGGAAGAGTCAAAAGGATAAAAGATCTGCTCGAAAGGGTGATTTAATGTATCTCCATGGCAGAAATGTTCTGAAAGAACTGCTTGGAATCGACTCGTCACTACTGAGAATCAAACGAATACTCTTTACCAATCAGAGGAATGTCGATTCTCAGTTGCTTGAACTTGCCAACGAAGCGAAAGCTAAGGGGTTTAAAATAGAAGAGATGCCCCCGGAAAAACTCGCAAATCTCTGCCGAGAGAAGAAGCACCAGGGAGTGGTGATTGATCTCAAGGAGTTCTCATACGTGGATTCCGAAGAAATGCTCGATAATCTTGAAGAACAGAACACAGCAACCATTGTGCTTTTAGACCAGATCCAGGACCCACATAATCTTGGAGCGATTATCAGGACTTCGGTTGCGGTCGGGGCCGATGCCATTGCAATCACTTCAAGCAACTCTGCAGAAATTACTCCGGCAGTCGTAAAGGTCTCTGCAGGACTTGCCTTTAGTATCCCGGTAATCAAGATAGTCAATATGGCGCAATTTGAGAAATCTCTCAAAGAAAGAGGATTCTGGATATACGCTTCAGATATGGACGGAATCCCTTATTACGAAAACGAATATTCTGACAAATCGGCGATAATCTTCGGAAATGAGGGAAAAGGAGTCAGGCGGTTGGTGAAAGAGAGAAGCGACGTTCTCATTTCGATTCCCATGGAGAGAACGGTAGATTCACTGAATGTCGCTGCCGCTGCGGCTATTATCTTATTCGACAGACGACGCCAGCTCGCCGTACGAGGAGAGTGAACAAAACTAATGAGAATACGCGAACTGTCGTCCGATGTTGTTAGGAAGATTGCCGCAGGTGAAGTCGTAACGGGATGCTTTTCCGTAGTGAAAGAACTGGTGGAAAACAGTATAGATGCCGGTGCAACGGCTATTGAAATCGAGATCAAATCGGGCGGAAAAGAATACATAATGGTAAGAGACAACGGAAGAGGGATGACCAGAGAAGAAGCAAGCGTTGCTATTCTGCCTCATACTACCAGCAAGATTGTCTCCATAGATGATCTCGATACTCTTCTCACATTCGGCTTCCGGGGAGAGGCCCTTTCAACGATAGCCTCGGTGTCGCGCATGCGGCTGTCAACCGTCTCAGATACAGAGGAACTTGGGGTGGCTCTCGACATTGCCGGAGGCGATATCATAGGAGAGAAACCTCTCAGCGGTTCAAATGGAACTGCGGTCGAAGTCTACGATCTTCTCTATAACACGCCCGCCAGAAGGAAGTTCTTGAAATCCGCTTCAATTGAAGGCCGAATGGTAACTGAGATGGTTCAGAGGTTCATACTCGCATTCGACAAGATCGATTTCACTTATTCTCGGGATTCTCAAGTGATATTCGATACAAGGGGCCTTGAATCGGTCGAGGCCAGAGCTGCACTTATCTATCCAGGGCTTTCTGAAAAAGACTTGATACCAGTTTCGGAAAGCTCAGCAGAAATAAAGATACGGGGTTTTGTTACACTTCCAAATCGCACAAGAAAGAATAGAATGGGTGAAAACATCTTCGTGAACGGTAGATATGTGAGGCAATTTGAACTGAATTATGCTCTCGAGAGGGGTTACGGAGAGACTCTTCAAAAGGGGAATTTTCCTTTTGCAGTTCTCTTTATCGATATCGATCCTCACGAAGTCGATGTTAACATCCATCCACAGAAGCTCGAAGTGAAATTTGCGTCTACTTCATCCGTTCTGGATCAAGTGAAGAGAGCTGTACGGTCTGCCGTTAAAGGCGCCGGTCATTTCACAATCGATGTGGTTCATAGCGAAGAGAGCACCGCCGGAAGATCGGTTGAACGGAGAGATATCTCAGACATTGATCAGGAGCATTTAATAAGGGATCGCGGAATAAAACACTCCTGGAGGAACCAGAGAGTCTTCGATAACAGTGCGAGCGACACTTATGCGAAGTCCAGACTAGATCGTCACCTTTTCAGATCATTCACTCCCGCTGAAGAGCGCGAACAATCAGCAACCAAAGAAAAGAGTGTGGGAGCAAAAGCTAGCTTCATCGGCGTTTTCGGAGAACGGTATTTGATTGCGGAATTCGAGGACGGTCTCTTGTTGATCGATCAGCACGCCGCTCATGAGAGGATCATTTTCGAGGCTCTCAAAGAAAGCAAGAAGATCTCCCCTCAGAATCTTCTCATGCCGCTTGAGCTGAATCTCGAGAGGTCCAAAATGGATCTGATTATCGCGAGAGAGGAAGCGTTGAAGAAACTTGGGTTCACTTTCAATTTCGGCAATGATAAAATCATAATGGTATCCATTCCTCAAGTCATTAAGACGGAGGGTGCAATAGAGACTCTCGAGGAAATTCTAGATGAGATGAGGTTGGAAGGTCTTGAAACTCCCGAGAGGGTTTTCGATAATCTGTTAGCCTCAATCGCGTGCAAAGCGGCAATTAGGACTGGAAACAGACTTGACATAGGGCAGGCTGAAGTTCTCTTTGAAGAGTTGAAGAAGAAGAATCTTCTTGTATGCCCCCATGGAAGACCGATATCCATGGTAATAAGGCTGGAGGATCTGGACAGATACTTCTCCAGATAGCTCTCAGAAACAATGCTTCACATCAAGGGAAACCGGTGTGAATCCGGTACGGTCCCGCCACTGTAAGCGGTACGAACTCTGCACATGCCACTGGGCAACCGGGAAGGCGCAGACAGTAGATTGATCCGCAAGTCAGGAGACCTGTGTGAGGCTCAGATATCACCATCCTTCCGAGGCAGAGGGGTGGTGAAATTCCTTGCAGAAGAGGTGAGTTTTTTGAAGAGGTTTTTTGCAGTCGGCTTTATGGTACTGTTCTTTGTTCTGTCACTAGCATTTGAAATCGTGGATGATCTTGGAAGACTCGTGGCGATTGACAATCCCCCCGATAGGGTTGTCATAGCTTCGCCTGCGATCACCAGATATCTCGAAGTTCTGGGTGTATCATCCAGGATCGTAGGAGTGACTGACTGGGACCCGTATGCCTTATCGAATGAAGTGGAGAAAATAGGCAATCTCGTTCCTCTCAACCTTGAGAAGATTCTCTCGCTTGGTCCTGATCTGGTAATGATCTCTGGTGGCTTTCAAGAGCCGGAAGTTGCCAAGCTCGAGAAGATCGGGATCTCTACCTTCGTAATGAATCCAAACTCTTTCGAGGATATCTACAGAAACCTCATGGTTGTCGGCAATTTGTTCGGCATACCTGATAAAGGACGTATAACGGCGATGAACTTCAGAGATGAGGTTCTTGAAATCGCAAAAGACTCCTATAATGTTCCACAGAGTGAGAAGCCCAAAGTTGTGTATATAATGATAGTCGGTGAGGTAAGCGATATCTGGACTTGTGGAACGGGATCTTTCGTTAACCAGGCAATCGCATATGCCGGCGGAGCAAACGTCGGAGCACCTTACAGCGGAAATAACGGATGGTTTCCCGTCAGTCCTGAATTTGTTCTTAACTCCCAGCCGGACATAATTCTTGTGCCATATTATTACGAAGGCGGTCAGGAAGAGGCGGTAAAAATGATAACTTCTTACAAACCCTTTGCAGATCTTCCTGCAGTGAAGAATAACCGAGTCTACCCGCTTTACGACGGCCTAACCGCATATGCAAACCCTGATTTTGTGGACCTCGTGAAGACGTTGAAAGAGTTCTTCTATTGAAACGCGCTGCACTTTTCGCGTTTTTCTCCACAGCATCCGTACTTGGGATGCTGTGGCTCTCGAGTTTCGGAACAGTCAATTATTCGTTGAATGAGATTTTCGGCATATTTCTTGGAGACTCTTCGGAACCAGCTTCCAGTATCTATGTGAATCTCAGACTTCCGAGATTATTAGTGGCTTTCCTGATCGGCTCAGGGTTGGCGGTAGGTGGAAATGGACTTCAACTTACCCTAAAGAATCCCCTTGCAGACCCATATATTATCGGCATATCGGCAGGAGCCTCCTTTGGAGCTGTGTTGTCTTTGTTCTTGAGAGATGTTGGCAGAATATCGCTGAACATGGATCTCCTTGCTTTCGTCTTTGCCTTGTTTTCTTCATTCCTGACCTATACAATCTCCCGGAGAGGAGGGAGAATCCCTATAACAACACTCGTTCTTTCCGGAGTAATAGTCTCCTTTCTTTTCAACGCGGCGGTGACTTTTCTTGTCGTATTTGCCTGGCGAAATGTTATTACCTTGCACTTCTGGTCTCTCGGTTCTCTTTCGGGTGTTACCTGGGATGATTTTTTCAGACTACTTCCGATTATTATTCTTCAGTATGCTTTGTTCACGATAATTCGCCGAAGAATGATAATAATGGCAGCCGGAGAAGAACACGCCATAACCGTCGGAGTTCACCCGGAGCGCATAAAGTTCCTCGTATTCTTCACCGTATCAATCGTTTCGGCAATTGCAGTCGCAACAGCCGGTTTGATTGGTTTTGTGGGGCTTGTTATACCCCACATGGTTAGGCTGGCCTTTGGCACTGACAGCAAGCTGAACCTACCTGCAACTGCGATGTTCGGCGGGGTTTTTCTGGTGGTCTGCGATACCATTGCGAGAACGCTCTTTCAACCCACGGAACTCCCAATCGGTGCAGTGACTGCCCTGGTAGGCGCTCCCGTCTTCATATATCTTCTAAGAAGCAGGGAAGTGGCTAATGATGGTTGATCCAATACAGGTAAGAGATCTGCATTTCAGTTATGGAAAGGAAGAGGTTCTGAGTGGAATCGATCTGGAACTCAGGCACGGGGAAGTGCTTGGAATACTGGGACCAAACGGGAGTGGAAA
This sequence comes from Mesotoga sp. Brook.08.105.5.1, assembly GCF_002752635.1. Classification (NCBI taxonomy): domain Bacteria; kingdom Thermotogati; phylum Thermotogota; class Thermotogae; order Kosmotogales; family Kosmotogaceae; genus Mesotoga; species Mesotoga sp. Brook.08.105.5.1. The sequence continues at coordinate 22,861 of NZ_AYTW01000031.1, read as the reverse complement.
ATCAACTCTGATGGGTGTTATCTGTGGAATTAGAAAGAACTGGAACGGACTTGTGAAAATCATGGGAGAAGATCTTCACGGTCTCTCAACAAAAAAACTGGCAAGAATAGTATCTTACATACCACAGAGCTTCGAACCGTCATTCGATCTGAAAGTTGAGACTATTGTTTCGTTTGGAAGAAACCCACATTTGAGGGGACTGGGAAACTTAACAAATGAGGATTACATGATAATTGACGAATCGATGAGGCTTACGGAAGTATACGGATTCAAGGATCGTCCCTTCAGTACACTCAGCGGAGGCGAGAAACAGCGTGTAATAATCGCAAAGGCTCTTGCCCAGGAAGGAAAGATACTTCTTATGGACGAGTTCACAACTCATCTAGATCCGGGGCACGCAAGAAGAGTTGGAAAAATCGCGACTGATCTCGTCCGCGCAAAGGGACTAAGTGCAATAGCGATCTTTCACGATATAAATCAGGCGGTAGAGATTTCAGACACGCTCTTATTCATCAATAATGGAAGAGTGATTACTTCAGGCAAGGTCTGGGATGTCGTTACTCCGGAAATCATTAGGCAGGTTTACGACCTCAAATCAAAAATCATGCAAAACCCGGTCAGCGGGCTGCCGCTGGTAGTGTTCTACGATTGAGACATAGGATTGCTGACATCGGCTGCCTCGGCACCAGTTATCCTTACAAGTTCTTCGAAATTAGTCTCGACAGCGGAACCGGAAGTCCCCGCAGCAGGAAAAACAGTATCATACTGTTGAAGAGACTGGTCGACAATGATTTTGACTCCTGAAAGTCCAAAGGGACAAACTCCGCCTGGGGAGAAACCAGTCACTCTAAGCGTTAGGGTCCCATCGGCCAGACGAGGTTTCTCACCGGCTATCTTCTTCAGCTTCGAAAGCGAGACCTTCCGATCACCGGGGCAGACCACAAGATAAGCTCTTCCACTTTTGCAAGTGAAGAGAATCGACTTTGCAATTTGGCCGACTTTCACCTTCAACATCTGCGCAGCCGTCGTGGCTGTGGGTGTAGTCCCTTCGGGAAATTCGTAGAACTTCAGGTCGTTGGCCTTCAGTATTGCAAGCACCTTTTCTGGGATCATCGTACACCTCCGGGAAGGGAACTGAACTATGATACCACGAGCCCAAAAGTCGAATCGAAAATTCATTATCGAAGTGGAGAAGAAAATCCTACACAAAAAGCTTCGCTTAAATGAAAAGTGCCCACTCCTTCTGCGAAATTTCTCTATTCAAATATACATTCCATTACTTCAATTAAGAAATCGAAAAAGGTCATATAGATGCGATACACAAATACTCTTATTTGCAGTCGCAAGCGAGACCTTTTTAAGTTCATTTTCACTCTCTCCATTAGTACCGGGCCACTCTCGATAAAAATCCAACAATGACTGCAGTAACGCATGTTTCTATAGACTCTTTAGGCAGTTCGTCACAACCTTGAAGGCAGCTTGCCGTTATCTTCCTTACCGCGACAATCCAGCCTCCCTCTGACTCCCAATGGCCCTCTTCCAATAATCAATGGCTGGCGCTATACAGAACTCCGCACAAAAATAACTCAGCCGATAAACTCTTTCCGACCGTCTCAAGCGAAAAGTTCGGTTTCCTGATCGCCTTTACCGCCTGGCTAGCAATGTTTTTCCAATATCATGAAATATGTGTATAAAAACTATTTATTGCCTTTGGTTTACCATATGGTGTTCTGGTAAACTATGGTGCACATGCTCATGCGGCCCATCCAATTCAATCATTGGAGGTGGTATTATGAGGCGTACGGTAATTCTACTTCTGCTCTGTTTTCTTCTCTCAGTCTCTTTCGCAAACGATCAGGTTAAAGAAATGGAGACGCGCGTCGAACTTCCGGGTTGTTATATCATCAGATGCTACGGAAGCTGTTTCCGGGGCGATCAGGGATACGACTGCGTGCTAACTGGCAGAGCGGCGAACTTCGATGGCAACGGAAATCCACTGGCCGTAATATTACATCTCTATCTAGATTGTTACGTCGTTTTTTTCCTCGTTCAGTCCTGCAGTTTCAGCGGTGATTTTTCCGGCATCGGAGAGGTTGAAGGTTCGGTCGGTTGTTTCATAAACACCGGGCCTTATGAAGGCTCTTGTTTCACTTATGAGTCATCATGTGCCTGTTCGGACTCATAAAGTTTATCCGAAATGTCACAGATAACTGGAGGTGATTTTATGAAAAGAACAATGCTTGTTCTAATCCTTTCCCTGTGTTTCGTCACGACCTTTGCCGCCGGCCTTACAGGCTACTTGACTAAACAGATTCCATGGATGGCCGGAAACGAAATGACGCTCGTCCCGCTCAGCGAATCAAAACCTGACACTCTGGAAACTCCATCTATAGAAGGGTTGAAGTACGGCCTTCTCGAGCTCGGCGCCAAGCCGATAGTATTCGCGCTAATACCCGGAGAGATCCCCCTCCTGTGGATCGACGCGGACAACAACGGCAATGTGCTTGACGACCCAACGATCGCACCGGACTTCAAGGAGTCCCACCAAGACACAACGACCTACGAGTGGATTACCAGAGTCAAAGTCTTTTACGAACTCGATGGTTATTGGGAATCAAGATCTGTCAAACTGTTAGCCAGAAAGACGGGGTTGACTGGCGAGCTGGAGATCCGATATTGTTTGTACGAGCACATGGAGGGGTTAGTCTGGGGCGAAGACGGCCCGAGAAAGATCAAACTCTTCACGCAAGACCCCAAAGGTTTTTACTCTACCGACCAGGTTTACTTCGGAGTCGATACGGACGGCGACGGCGAAATAGCTCTAATCCATGACTCATATGAAATTTTCCTGCATAAGGAAGTCTTCTCTTTGAACGGCAGGGCATACAGACTCGGCGAGGTTTCCGAAGACGGGAAAAAGGTTTCCTTTGAGGAGACTAAGGAGACTCCGACGGAGAAACCGAAATTTCTCAAGGGACAACCTCTTCCAATTCCCGGAGTTCTCCAGACGGATCCAAGTGTTAATGCGGCCTTTTTTGAGGGGTCCCCCAGCCTGATCGTTCTCAGCAAAGTCTCGCCTGCGACAGTCGTCGAACCCGTATACACCGATTGCGACTGCAGTTCTCTGAGCGCTTTCGAAAGGTATAGATTGGACGGAATCATCGATCTCGCCCGGAGGTACACAGATCTGAAGGTTCTATGGATACTCACAGGAAAGGAGCAAGCTGAGCCGGAAGCGGCGCTGTTAGAAAATATCTATTTGAGAGACGAAAGAAGCTTGGCCGATTTCTACGGCTTCCCAGGCGAGGAGAGGGTTTTCATCGTCGATTCGAAGGGCGTTATCGTTGAACTGGACAGTTACTGGGTCGACGAGACCAGCCTCGACACTGATCGGCCGCAGAACGGAAAGTTGATGCTCAATTACTCCGACATAAAAAAGACTGTAGAAGCTCTGTACAAAACCAATTGAAGATCAGACCATTGGCAAATTGCACTTTCGGCAAAACGGAGAACCGCTCTTCAAATGAATGAGAGCGGTTCTCTTGATTTCACCTTCCGGCACAAGAACGTTCAACCCGTCGAGTCAATCCGTTCCCATACCGTTCACTATCACTGCTTTCGCCAGTTCGTGCGAGAGCGCGGTGAAATCCCTTCCCTCGATGTTGCTCAGCACCACCACAAAGATGTCGTCGTCGACATACCGATTTATTCTAGTCGAGGTACCCTTCGTGTCCCCGTCGTGATAAACGACCCTTCTGTACTCGCCATCTATAAGCTCGTTACCGATAAAGACTCCATAGCCTGCCTCGAAGAGTTCATTCGTTGGACTCTCCATTAGTCTTAAGGAGCTTTCTGAAAGCACTTCTCCGGAGGAAAGCGCTCTGTCCCACAGATACAGATCATACACAGTGGAGTATAACCCCCCCGCTCCACCGGGAAGCCTTCTATCGACCCAATCAGCAGGTCTTACGCTAGAGAGATCTATAACATAGGAATCACAGTAGTAAGGAAGACCCCATCCGCTATCGTATTCATTGTAATCGTAACCGGTATTATTCATTCCCAGTGGTTCGAAGAAGTTCGTTCTCAGATAATCATCATAGCGCTTCCCGCTTGCCCTTTCTATGATGACGCTGAGAAGAAAATACGCGCTGTTGCTGTAGAGAAAGCTGCTTCCAGGTTCAAATCTCAGAGGCAGAGAGGAGATGTAAGCGATTTCGGCTTCTTGAAGAGTTCTATCCTCCTCAAATTTCTTGACTTCTCCAAGAAGTTCTAACGTGTTAATCATTGTTGGAATTCCAGAAGAATGATTAAGCATCTGATGAATAAGGATTCTCTCTCCGTTAGGGAATTCGGGAATGAATTTTGCAACAGAATCTGAAAGAGATATTGTCCCCTCTTCCAGTAGCCTAAGAACTGCAGCTGCGGTAAACTGCTTGGTAATCGATGCAATTCTGAACTTCTTTTCAGGAGTGTTGGGGATATTCCTTTCAATGTCTGCCATTCCGTATCCTGCTGCGTGCAAGATCGCATCTCCTCTTGAGACAAGAACGGTTCCCCAAAAGCCTTCAAACGCAATACTCTTATTCATAACTTCATCTATGGGATTGGCAAATAGAAGAAAAGAAAGAGACGTGACAGATAACACTACAGTAGCCAGTCTTCTGAACAAAAGGCACCTCCAGTTGAGAGAGTTTGTGGAGCCCATAATCAATGATAACTCACTTCTGCAATACTGAGATGGATTCTGGATTAACCAATCGAATTGCTCGTCGTTCTGAGTTCACCTGCCGGAATTGATATCCACAGTATTCCTACCGAACCATCTGTCGCTTTCACCGGCTTTGAATTAAGTCTATTGAATCTCCAAGAGGCTCTTATTTTAACTGGTGGCTCAAAGAGAGAGTCTTTCTGCACAGTCATGAGCCAAATCGATCATCGCTTCGATGAGCAGAATGAAATCATCTGCGTTAGACTATAGTTGAAATACAACGGTTGGCAAATCTATTTCATATGTCTCACTTTGAAAGCAGCATTAGGTCTCTGCAGCCATAAAGATTAAAATAACAAATGTTGAGGACGCAATGATCGAAGCATATCCGACGGCTGCACCAGAGAGGTTACTGAAAAGATTTGTTTAGGGAGGAATGAAATGAGAAAGATTCTCTTGATAATAATGCTTTCTATTATTTCTTTGACCAGTTTGCTGTCTCAAAAAATCGTGGTCGCAGTGATGCAGGATCCCGATTTTCTTGATCCACATAGAGCGGCTGCTTCGGGCACTTACGAAATGATGTTCAACGTATTTGAGGGTCTCCTCAAACCCGACTCGAATGGAAGTGTTGTTCCGGCTGTGGCCGAGAGTTACCATATATCGGAGGACGGCCTGACCTATACTTTTACGTTAAGAAGCGGTGTGAAGTTCCATAACGGATTTGAGGTCACAGTTGACGATGTTCTGTACTCTCTCAACAGGCTGAAAGGAAACAATCAGGAAAGGGGCCTTTCATCAGACTTCGAAAAATTCGTCTCAAAGATCGAAGCGGTAGATGAAGAGACAATAAAGGTGGAACTCAGTACCTTGAACACCGACTTTCTCGAGAAGTTCATCATCGCGATAATTCCCGCAAATAACGACAACCATGAAGTCAACCCGATAGGAACTGGACCGTTCAAATTCGTCAAGTATCAGCCGGGTCAGAGGCTTGTAATAGAGAAATTCGACGAATACTGGAATCCCGAGCTGCCTATAGTGGACGAAGTCGAATTCAGAATAATTCCCGACAACCAGGCTGCTATCATGAGTTTCATGGCCGGGGACGTTCAGATACTTCCAAGACTCGATGCAATTCAGGCAATGGTTCTGGGTAATCGATTCAACTTAATTACTGCAGAGCAAAACATGGTCCAGTTGATGGCAATGAACCATGCGGTCAGCCCCTTCGACGACATTAGAGTCAGGAGGGCGATTAACCATGCAGTGGACAAGGACGAGATTATAGAAATCGTGGCTGGCGGTTACGGGACGAAGCTCGGTTCAAACATGTCGCCGATAATGAGCATGTATCATCAGGAGGGTCTCGAGGATTACTATGAAACCAGTTTGGTAAGGTCAAGACAGCTTCTTTCTGAGGCAGGGTATCCCGACGGTTTCAGCACAAAGATCACAGTACCTTCGAACTATCAGTTTCACATAGATACAGCCCAGATAATTGTCGAACAGCTTAAGAGAGTTGGCATAGAAGCCGAAATAGAGCTGGTAGAATGGAGCGTATGGCTGGACAAGGTCTATACGTCAAGAGAGTACGAAATGACAATAATTGGTCTCACTGGGAAACTAAGCGCATACGATATTTTGAGGCGATACGTTTCCGATTATCCGAGAAACTTTTACAACTACTTCAACATCGAATACGATCGAGTGGTCAAAATGGCCATTGAAAAAACGGACATTGAAGAGAAGGCCTCTCTATTTAAGCAGGCACAGATAATCCTCACAGAAGACGCTGCGGCAGTTTACATAATGGATCCCAACTTCTTTGTGGCACTTGCTCCTAATCTATTTGGGTACAAGGTCTATCCACTGTACGTACAGGATATGTCAACTCTTTATTACCGTTAGGGAGGAGCGTCATCTGTGTATGTATATCTGAAGAAACTCTTTGCAATGATTCTGACAGTGCTTCTGGTTTCGCTCATAGCTTTTGTGGCTTTCGAGGTGATCCCCGGGAATCCTGCACTGTCGAGACTCGGCGTAGACGCTGAAGAATCGCAATTCGAAGCTCTTTCAGCCGAATTGGGACTAAACGATCCTCTCGGCGAGAGACTTTCGAGGTGGTTTAAGGGTCTTTTGACGGGAGACCTCGGCACTTCTATGAGATACTCAGTCCCAGTGTCTGATCTGATTCTAGACAGGATACCGGTAACTCTTTCGCTGGCGCTTATGGCCATGATGTTCATTACTCTAGTGGGAATTCCTCTTGGAATAGTCAGTGCAAAATATGGTCACAGACTTCCCGACATTTTGATTTCTATGATCTCACAAATTGGAATGGCCATTCCTTCTTTCTGGAGCGGGATAATCTTGATGTACATATTTGGAATCGTTCTCCGTTGGGTTTCGCCTGGAGGATACGTCCCGTGGAGCGAGGATGCCGTAGGAGCTTTCAAGTCTTTACTGCTCCCCGCCATCGCAATAGCCCTTCCGTCAATTGCCTCGATTATCAGGTATACGAGAAATTCCGTAATGGATCAGATGAAGAGCGACTATGTGCAGCTGGCCCTGTCAAAGGGTTTGAACATAAACTCAGTGTTGTACAAGCATGTGCTGAAGAACTCTCTAATTCCGATCGTTACAGTCCTCGGTATGATAGCGGCAAACATTCTTGGAGGCTCGATAGTGATCGAACAGGTTTTCACGCTCCCAGGTCTTGGAAGACTGTTGATCAATGCGATCTCAACCCGTGACCTACCTCTCGTCCAGGGGATGGTACTGTACATTGCGTTTATAATTGTGATTATCAACTTCCTGATCGACATTGTCTATACCGTAATCGACCCTCGAATCAGATTGGGCGCATGAGGATAGTATGGACAAGAGAAGCATAAATCTCAGAATTGGAATTGTATTGATATCTCTTTTGTTCTCAATGATGATTGTGAGTTTGTTTTACACTCCGTTTTCAGTAACGGAAATCAACAGGGAAGAGCGTTTTTCACCTCCGTCAGTCCGCCATCTTCTGGGTACAGACAATTTCGGAAGAGATGTGCTTAGCAGGATCATGAAAGCTTCTCAAACTGCCTTTTTTGTAGGATTGGTTGCCGTTTCTATCGGAACTCTCTTTGGAGTAACGATCGGTGCCGTGTCTGGTTACTTCGGAGGAATTGTCGATGAGATAATTATGAGATTCATCGATGCAATGATGGCCTTCCCCAGCATTCTCCTTGCATTGATGTTTGTTTCAGTCTTTGGGGTAGGTTTGAGAAACACGATCGTCGCAATAGGTATCATGTCGATTCCTTCGTTTGCCAGGATCACAAGGAGTGGCTTCGTTCAGTATAAAGAGCTGGATTACGTAAGAAGTGCAAAGGTAAGAGGAGTTTCAAACCTCCGTATTATGTTAAGACACATTTTGCCTAATGTACTTTCCCCAATTGTTGTGGCAGCATCTATGGGTTTTTCAAATGCAGTTCTGGCCGAAGCGGCGCTCAGTTATCTTGGACTTGGAATCCAGCCACCCAATCCCAGCTGGGGAAGAATGCTGAGTGAGTCTCAGGTCTTCATAACCGTCAGCCCCTGGTACGCGATAGCACCCGGAATCTTTATTACCCTACTTGTGCTGGGCTTCAATTTTCTCGGAGATGGGATTCGGGACATGAGAGAGAAGAGAAAATAGGTGAGAACATATGCGAACTGAAATAGAGCCTCTGTTAGATATCAAAGATCTCAAAATCGCCTTCGATTCTACAGAAGGGATGCTCTACGCAGTGAAGGGCATATCTCTGGAGGTGCTGGAGAAGGAGATAATCGGGATCGTTGGAGAATCTGGATGCGGAAAGACAGTGACAGCTCTTTCGATAATGAGGTTGCTTCCAGGCAATTCGCACGTGACAGGAAGTCTCTTCTTCTCAGGAACCGATCTGCTCTCTCTAAATGAGGAGAAAATCAGGCGAATACGTGGCAAAGATATCTCGATGATCTTTCAGGAGACACTTTCATCGCTCAATCCTCTACTGAAGGTCGGGTGGCAAATTGAGGAGAACCTTAAGATGCACACTTCTCTTGACAAGGAAGAGCGATTCTCAAGGGTTCTTGAGATCATCAAAGGTGTCGGTCTTCCTGATCCAGAAAGGACATATGGCAAGTACCCTCACGAACTGTCGGGCGGTATGAGGCAGAGAATAGCTATAGCCATAGCCATAGTCTGCAATCCAAAACTGATAATCGCAGATGAGCCGACTACTTCTTTGGACGTAACAATACAGGCACAGATACTGGAGCTGTTAAGAGAGATAAATCGTGAGAGAAACTCCTCAATGATTTTTATTTCGCATAATCTAGGAGTAGTTCGGGAGATCTGCTCGATGGTTTACGTTATGTATGCCGGGCACATCGTTGAGAAAGCACCTGTCGATAAGCTCTTCACAGATCCGGCCCACCCCTACACAATGGGCCTCATAAAAGCCATGCCTAAGAGAGACTCAAAAGGCAAAGAGCTCTTCGACATTCGAGGCCGGGTGCCGTCAATAGCAGACATGATTTACGGTTGCCCATTTGAGCCAAGATGTGACTACGCTGTCGAAAAATGTAAGAAAGAGTTCCCCGGCTTCAAAAAGATGGACAATGATCACGAAGCGAGATGCTTCCTTGCTGGAGAGATTTGATGAAGAGAGGTATTCTGGAGATTCATAACCTTAAAAAACATTACATACTGAGAAGAACCCGATTGCTGAAGAAGCCGGGGATGATCAAGGCACTGAACGGAGTTTCCTTAAGTATTTCTGAAGGAGAATCTTTCGGACTTGTAGGTGAGTCCGGCTGTGGAAAATCAACAGCCGCCTATACAATCGTGGGGCTTCTAAAACCGACGGAGGGGAGGATCCTCTTCAAAGGCGACGACGTTACTTCGCTGAAGAGAGATCAAAAACGTGAATTCAGAAAGAAGGTTCAGCTAATCTTTCAAGACACTTCAGGATCCTTGAATCCAAAAGGAACAGTCGAGTGGATACTGAGAGAACCTTTGAGAGCGATGGGAATGCAAAAGAGAGAGATCAAAGAGCTGATTTTGGAGAGCATGAACCTTGTGGGACTTGACAAGGATCTGTTGGGAAGATTCCCTCACGAGCTTTCTGGAGGTCAAAAGCAGCGCGTAGGAATCATGAATGCGTTAATTCTTAATCCAGAAGTCGTAATAGCCGATGAGCCGGTTTCTTCGCTCGATGTCTCTATCCAGGCACAGATGCTTAACCTTATGAACGATCTTCAGGAGAGGCTTTCTCTGACCTATCTCTTCATTTCCCATGATTTAAACGTTGTTCATTACTTCTGCGACAGAATAGCCGTCATGTATCTTGGCGAAATCGTTGAGCTCTCCGAATCTGAAGAACTCTACAGATCACCGCTTCACCCATATACTCAGTCCCTCCTTTCGGCGATTCCCGGTGAAACCGATCATAAGCTCGAAAGAATAATACTTGAAGGTGATGCTCCCAGTCCCTTGAACCCACCAACTGGATGCTTCTTTCACCCCAGATGTTTCAGGAGAATGGCGATTTGTTCGAGTGTGAAGCCGCAAATGACCGAGGTAACGAAAGATCATTTTGTAAGCTGTCACCTTTACTGAGCGTTCCACTCTCCTAATACTGTAACCCGAGGCGGTTTTTGACCGACATTGCCTTAAGGAGCGCGAATCAATTCTTTCATCCGATCTTCTTGAGTAAATACATACTGAACACATAAAGACAGCTTGCCATCACAGCCAGTGAGACAAAAGCAACTCCAAACGAGATTGTGTCAGCGATTCTTCCGAAAATTGGGAAGAAAATTATCATTACTAAGCTATACATCATACTTGCAAAGGATATTATCGTTGCCCTGCTCCTGGATGGAATCAGCTTATTTATGTAGTCGTTACCTGCTACGAACAGCATGGCTTCAATCATAGTTACAACCATGAAGAAAGGTAACTTGTTCGAGCAAAGAGCCACACCCCACATGGATGCGACAGAAACAAGAGGCAGTATGATCAGGACTTTCTTCTCCTTCAGCAGATGAGATAACCTCTGAACCTTCATGGCCACTAAACCGGCAAGAAACGACCCGGCTGCGAGGTATATGCCAATCTGAAACTCCGTGCGGCCAAGTCCTTTCCAGTAGTTTTGAATGTAAAAGAATATGCAGGCGCTGAATGCCAATATAGTCTGAACAAAAAAGATAAGAAATGCAACCTTTTTATCTCTAGCGATTATTGAGAAGCTATCAACAATCTGCTTCAAGAAGCCCCGGAAGGTCTTTGAGTTACGGCTCACCGATTCGAGGATTGGTGGTTCTGTAAACGAAAGAGAATAGACCGCCGAAAATGTGATGATCCCAGCGGAAACCCAAAATGCATAGTGATAGTTGTACGTTCCCAGGAACCCGCCGATTAGAAGCGCCGTAACTGAAGACACTTGAAATATAGCCTCCTGCCTCCCAAGAACCGATATGAAATTGTCTTCTTTTTTCAGATATTTGAGAGAGTCATAAACAAGAGCCTCTCCAGAACCAGATTCCAGGTTATACGAAAGTGCAGCGAGTACCATGAATAGTGCGAAATGAAGGAAGTTCCTAGAGCCGATCAATACTAGAATGCTTACAAGAGATAGACACCTCCCCATGGTTCTGCTGAGCTTTCTTCCGAACAAGTCTGCTACAGACCCTGTAGGGACCTCCATCGTCAAAGAGGTCACGTGGAATATTCCTTCAAGGAAACCGATCTGCGTCAAGCTCATTCCCTTGGAGGCCATGTAGATCATCCAGAGACCGCTAGACAGTCTCATGTTCATAAGAAAAGAGAATAGGTAATTCTTCTTTATGTTGCTTTTCATGCGCTCAACCATATTATTCATAACGATTTCTCCCAAAAGAAAGAGGCCGTGACACCCGTCACGGCCTCTTGATTTACAGTAAAAATTCAGAGCAATCCAGGCTCGACGAGATAGCATTCACCCACGGAATCCAAAAATCCGCCCAAAATAGCTCTTCTGTAAGCCTGAATAACTTCTAGCATGTGGGTTCGCTCCTTCTCCTGGATTGAGTTAGGAATATTATATATCAAATAGGCTCATAAAAAAGTTTCCAATGCGGATGAGGCATTTCTCGTTATTCTCTGGGTTCTCCAGCTGCTAGAATATCCCCATCGGTGCCGAGCTCTCAATCTTCCTCCTCAGAATTATGAAGGAAGGTTTTTGTGCTTCTCCTGAAGTTCGACTCATCGTAGGAGTCCGCAAGAATCTCTTTTGTACAATCAAAGGAGTCGATATCAATCTCCTCTGAATACTCGAAGCTTTTAAGCATACCTTCTTCAATGGTGAGAATCTTTTCCCCGTGTTCTGCAATGAACTGCCTGTCGTGACTAATGAAGAAAAACCCTCCTGCGAAGTCGTTGAGAAGTCTGTCAAGTACTTCTAGAGATTCAATATCCAAATGATTGGTTGGCTCGTCCATAAAGATGAACTCAACCTTTGAAAGAAGAGATTTCAGTAAGGCAAGCCTCATCAACTCTCCGTAGCTCATCTTTTTAATCTCCGAGAAGGCCTTCTCTCCCTTGAGACCGATATTGGCCAGGTGACTTCTGACGGCGGTCACTTCCAGTCCAAGGTCGGCGATTTCTTCATAGGGAGTTCCTCTTTCGAAGAGTTCTGCGACATTCTGTGGAATGTACATCCAGTTTACACTCTCGTTTCTGTACATTCTGCCACTCGATGGTTCCAGAATCCCTACCAGGCATTTCATCAGAGTTGTTTTCCCCGAACCATTCGGCCCTATGAGACCAACTCTATCGGAAGTATCCATGTTAACAGAGGCCTCCCTTATGACTTCATTTTCTTCGTAAGAGAACGAGAGGCCCTCCACCATGACCATTTTTCTGTTCGGAACTCCATATTTAGGAATCCTGACAGTAACAGGCTTCTCAACAAACGGTTTTTCGCACTCCAGTTCACCGATCAGTCTTTCGGTCCTTTTCTGTACAGCTAGCGCACGTCTGGCTAGTTTGGCCGCCATATGTCCTTCATGGCCTTTATCGCTTGCGAATCTCTTTGAAGCCTCTCTTGAATCTGACCAGCTCTTCCTCCTGGTCGCATCGAGTTCCAGTTGACGTATCTTCTTACTTATCTCTTCACTTTTCTTCTTCCTTGATAGGAAATCACTTTTCAGATGCGCCAGCATCTCAGAATAGCCACCTCGAACTCCTATTGCCTCTCCTCTTTTCAGATAGATCGTCTTGTGAGCGACTCTGTCGATGAATCTCCTGTCATGACTTACAACAATAACTCCAACACCCCTCTCGCTTAGTGAGGTTATGATCTCTTCAAGTCTTAAGGTCATTTCTATGTCGAGATGGTTTGTCGGCTCGTCCAGCAAGAAAAGATTCGAACCGGAGAGAACTCCCCTGACAAGGGAGAGAATTCTCTTCTGCCCATGGGAGAAATTCATGTACGGGAAATCCAGATTGTCAACATTGATGCCAAACTCATTTAGAGATGAAGAAATCTTTGCTTCGAACTCGAATCCCCCAACATTATGAAATTCATTTATGAGTTCCGCATAGGTCATAGGATCATTTACAGAGCTGCCCAATTTCTCGTAGATGTCGAAGAGCTCTTTTTTCGCCCCCAGTAGATACTCCTTCACTGTCCCATAAAAGTCTGCAATCTCCTGGTTAACAAGAAGCGGGTCGATACCTTGCTCAATAGTTATTTTTCCTTCCGAGGGAGTGATTTCACCTTTGATGGATTTCAGGAGAGTCGACTTGCCGGCACCGTTTGCCCCGGTGACAGCCAAAATCTCTCCTGCAGCAAGATCGAGACTGACTTTCTTAAGAACGTCTACGCTTCCAAAGGAAACTGAAAGATTGTGTATTTGAAGCAAATTGATCACCTCCAGTAAGGCTAGAAGCTCAAAGTTATTTGAATTGAACGGCTAAATAGGATTGAAGTCTTTCGATGTTTTTTGAGGAAGTATTCAGTTTTGTAGATTAAAGAAGTCTATTCTTCATTTCAGCACCTACTGGTTTGCGATCAGTAATTTATAACACATAGATCAAGGCCAAGTCAAACTCATTATCGAGTTGAGCATGATGCACTACCAACAAGTACTACGGTTTAGTTTGATTGTGAACCTGCACAGCGATGGAAAGCAAAAGCAAGTTCTAGTTAGATTATGATCTTCAGAATGTTTCTGCCGTCAACATAGGAGTATTCAGCTTTCTTGGAAAACCTCTTTATTAAGTAGATACCCATTCCACCTTGCTGCAGAAGCTCGATGTTCTCAAGATTTGGATCATCCACCTCAAGTGGATTGAACTCTCTTGAAGTGTCTTCGATTGTAATTACTACTTCATTTTCCCCGATAGCGAGACTGACTGATATGAGATCTTCTTCAGTAAGCTGGCCGTGCTTAACGATATTAGAGCAAGCCTCAATTACTATCAAGCCAGCTCTGAAACCGGTTTCATTGTCCATGCACCTTCTTACTATCTCCGAGACTTTAGCCGAGAAAGCATCGATTTTGCCCATTTCGGGTCTAACCTTGAAATTGTACTTCTTCTCACCCATCTCTCAACACGAATTCTTGATGACTTCTTCAAGGCTACAATCCTTTACAACAAAGAGCCTATCGAGCCTCAGAGTATTAAGCAGCTTCTTTATCTCATCAGACAAATTTATCAAGACGAGATCACTATCTTCAGCAGCAACTGTCTTGTAGATGCTTATCAAAGCGGCAATGCCCATAGAGTCAATGAATTCGATGTTGGTCCCATCGACGATCACTGACGAACAGCTTTTGAGATCGACTGTCTCTTGCCATTTTCTGAACCTCGCCGATGTCTCTCCTGTGATTCTCGCTCTTTCCAAGAGGGAAATTACTCCGATCTTATTCTCCATCATCTTCAATTCAAACATCTTACTCTCGCTCCTAGTTTTCATAGATTTCCGGACCATATGACGTTCTTACTAGAACTCTATGAGCAGCGCCGTAATATCATCTTCAGCCAACACACTTCCTTTGAAGCTATCAAATGAGGTCTTAAGACGCTCAGACGTTTCCTCAATGTCTATATTCGCACAACTCTCAAAGAGATCTCTTAGTCTGCTCTCACCATACATCTCACCTTTTTCGTTCAGCAACTCAATCAATCCGTCTGTATACAACAGAAGACGATCTCCCTTTAATAACGGCACTCTCGACACTTCTCCGCGAACCATGTTCATACCAATCAGGCTTTCTCTCCTATCATCAAGCAGTTCAACAGAGCCCTTTCTAAGAATCATCGGCGAGGGGTGCCCCGCATTTGCCAGAAGAGCAAAGCCTTCTAGATCAACAACTACGGCGATAATAGTAAAGAATAGATTGAACCTCTCAAACACGAAGTTCTTGTCGAGCTCTTTCATGAAGCTGCTCAGGTCGAAATCTATGTCGTTAATACCGGATCTGAAATCTTCAATGAACCGGTGCACCATAACCGATAGCATTGCAGCATTTACTCCATGTCCGGACATATCCGCCAAATAAACGAAGAAACGGTTTTCGTTCAACCTAAACACATCGAATATATCCCCGCCAACTCTGTAGGAAGGTTCGTAGATCCATCTGACAGCAAGTCCTTGTGGATCGCTTTTCGGTACAAGCGCGTTTTGTATCTTTCCCGCCGCAAGAACATCACTCTCAAGATTGTCTACAGCTATTCTCAGAGACTTTATCAACTCGTGTAACTTCAACTGAGTATTCACTCTAAGTAAAACCTCTTCGGGAAGAAAGGGTTTTGAGATGAAATCAACGGCCCCCGAACTGAGAGCAGTAAGTTTGCTCTGCCTGTCTGAAGAACCGGTAAGTACGATTACTGGAATAGACCGCAGCTCTTCACTAGACTTGAGCTCAGTCAGAATATCCAGTCCATTGTAGTCGGGCAGCATAAGATCCAGCAAAATCATATCAGGCTTGTCTCTTGACAGTGAAGACAACGCAGACTCACCATCGGGGCTTTCGATCACATCGTGTCTATCCCTGACAAGTATTGATTTTAGAAGCACTCTAACCGAACTGTCGTCATCCACCACCAATATCCTGCTCACCTCACCACTCCTATTCAAAATACCGCAGAGCTTCAGCAGGTTCTATTCTTGAGGCCGAATAACTGGGAATAATCGTAGACACAAGTGAAGCAAAATAGAATATCAGGGTCATGGCAGCAAGCTGATCCCACGGAATATACAGTTTCATGCCTTCCATCAATGGAGAAGCGTAGATCTCTATACTTGTAAGAGTGCCGGTTACAATTCCGAGAACAATACCAACAATCGCGATAAATGAACTTTCCAAGAGAAAGGAGGAGAACACCATCTTCTTCGTAAATCCAATTGCCTTAAGCATTCCGATTATTCGCTTTCTTTCGTGAAGAGCCTTGAACATAATGATCGCGATTCCTACGATCCCGACTAGCATCCCGAAGTAAAGGAAAGATCTGAGAATGTTGACTGTTCCTTGCAGCATAGAGGATGTTAAATTGATTATGTCGTCAACATAAAGGAGGAAGAGGCTCCTAGATTCGATCTTACTCTGCAGGATGTCAAAGTTCTCTTTCTTCTGATCCGGAGAAGTGCCTGCAAGGTTGAAAAGTAAGTATCTCTCTGCAGCACTTCCTGCTAACTCGCTAGGAACATTTCCTGCATAGATTAGGAGTCCATTGAGGAAGGAGATAGTATTTTCCGGAATTGTAGCGATTACTTCCAAATAAACAGGACTGGTGTCAATCGACTCTGACGAAACCCCTCTTCTCAACAACCCGCCAATACCTTGACCGGAATCTCCCTGATCGACTATCCCTCTGAGTTCCAGAGTATCTCCAGGAGCAACATCCGGCAAAACGCTATTAGACACTATTACAGTACCGGGATTACTACGCAAGTAATCCCAAAGCTCTTCACCGCTTGATATGTCTAGGTGCTCATCATAAAGAATATCGGTCAATCTGCTATTGTCTATGAAAAGGTCGTCAACTAGATATATCTGTTCAAGTCCAAAGCTATCCTCTTCTCTCACAGCTACGTTCAAACTCGCTACGGTCGAGATCTCTCTCACTTCAGGCTGTGACTGAAGTTCAGTGAAGGAGATGGTTCTCTCTCCTGTAAGCGAGAAGGCGCCAGCATCAAAACCAGTGAAAACCGCGTCCCTGCTTCTTATAAGCATTTGCTCCATCGAGTAAGGTATTACAGAGATAAGCGTAATCACGAAAATCACAACCGCAAACATGGCAATGGTAAGACCTGTCCTCATGCGATTCCTGGAAGAAAAGGCTATCGAAATCTTGAATACTGGTGCGGCAGCTCTCGCCTTTTGGAACAACTTATTAAGGAGAAACTCGAAAGTCTTTAGATTATAGACAATCAGGAAAAGACCGGCGAAAAGAATCGCAGCCCCTTTTGCAACCGTTAGATAGATGGAAGAACCGCTGGAAGCTATTAATGAAAAAGAGTTACTGACCATTGTAAACGCTATGACCGCAATGGAGAAGAGCGACTCGATTAACCTCTTGTTTCTCGCTGGAATAGCAATCGGTATTAGCAGACCTGTCAATACGACACCCGTAAAAAAGCCGTTTGCATTACCTATAGAGTAGGCGCTATATGCAACTACTATTGACAAGAGAACTCCAACTGAAGCTATGATATTCAATAAGAGTCTTTTGCGCTCGTCCAGTTCTTCGGGAATATTCCTTACGGCGGTAACTATATTTGTTCGTGAAATTTTCCTTCCCGTATATAGAATTATTACCAATGGAATGATCAATCCAAGGAGAAACCCATAAGCAATCGAATCGGTACGCACAAAAAAGGCAAACGAGCTCTGCATGGAATCAAATGCGATGTTCGCTCCTTCAATGGGAATAAGCGTTACGATATCTTCGGAAAGACTCACAAAACTTCCCAGAGTCAACCTTGCGATAGCCAAACCAGCGAGCACACCAATTGCTGAAGATATTATCGAGTAGAAGAATCCTTCATAGAAAATGGTTCTTGAGACCCTTTTTCTCGAATAGCCTATCGCTCTGAGAGTTCCAAGCTCGGTTCTTCTCTCTTGTGCTAGCATCAAATATATATTTGTCAGAAGAAGCGCTCCTGCGAATATTGCGAAAACGCTTAACATAAGGAATAGAAGACCGATATTGCCTTGATCAACCATCCTGATAGAATCCCTCTTTACCTCTCTAACAGCAAACTCTTCGCCGGCCACCTCTCTTATCGCTACCAAAACATCATCAGTAAGCCTCTCCCCCTTTAAGAAATCACCGCGATTGGATACAAGCAAAGCGTTGAAATAATCATCCACACCGATTTTCAAAACCTCTCTCGCAACTTCAACATCCATAAGCATAGTGAATGCGTTTGGCCGTTGATTCTCTATCTGATAATTAAAAACACCGTTACCTTCAACAATGTCAATAATTTTCACTTGTGGAAGAGGAATCCAGAAGAGCAACCTCTGTCCAGGATCCGCAAGGATTTCGATCTCGTCTCCAACCGACACGCTTAATGAATCAGCGAGCTCTCGGTTTATTATGACGCCGGGTACACCATCCGTTGGGGGAGGAATGGCTAGATCGATACCGGAAGCGTCGGGCCACTTTGACAAATGATCGAACAAGACTCCTATGATGGTGACCTGCATACTCTGACCGGTTTGACTTCTTGCGTTACCCGGGAGACCCACTGAAACAGTCCTGCTGAGAATGGGAAGAACACCGTCAACCTGTTCATTTCTGGACAGTGAATCGACAAGAGCTTCTATCTTGAAGTTTGGGATGAACTCTTTTGCGACGTTCTGATTATCTGAAGGAATGTAGACCAATTCATCTATCTCACCATGAGTTCTCTCAATCTGACTAAACAAAAACTTCTGAAAGGAATCGTTCATGGCCATGGAGCCCATTATCAGTGCCGTTCCTATCAATGATCCCATTATTACGAGGAAAGTATCGGACTTTCTTCTGTAGACGTTCCTGTAACCTATTTTGAAGATTATTGGATTCATTATCATGGAGACAATGGTTGCAATTACAGCAATCCCCGTAAAAAGACTCACTATCTGTATTAGCACTCTTCCACCTTCAATTCTCTATTCTCTTCAATCTTCAGAATGTGACCGCTGTCCATATGGAGAATCCTGTTGGAATAATCGGAGACTCTTTCATCGTGGGTTACAATAACGAAAGTCTGATTAAGAGTTTGGTTCAGCTCAGTTATAAGATTCATAAGGTCGCCGCTGGTTTTCGTGTCGAGGGCTCCGGTGGGTTCGTCGGCCCACACGATTGCAGGTTTATGAACAAGTGCTCTTGCAATGGAAACTCTCTGTCGCTCACCACCGCTTAGTCGAGAAGGCAGATAATACTCTCGCTCCTTGAGATTCACTTTTGCGAGAATCTCCATAGCGGCTTCTCGAGCCTTTTTTTGGTTGCTTCCCATTGTAAGCATGGCAAGCTCAACGTTCTCGACCGCATTCAGTACTGGTATAAGATTGTAGAACTGAAAAACAAATCCCATATTCATTGCCCTGAATCGAGTCTTTTCGTCGTCCTTCAAAGAATGAAGATCCACACCTCTAATCATGACTTTCCCTTCAGTCGGGGTATCAATTCCTGAAAGGCAGTTCAGAAGCGTACTCTTTCCACAACCAGATGGTCCGAGAATCGACAGTATCTCCCCCTCGTAGATATCGAAGGATACACCCTTCAAAGCCTCAACCGAAATCTCACCTGACCTATAAGTTTTACTAACGTTTCTAACTTCAACAAACGCCATTTCGAACCTCCTTTCAGTAAGCGAAAGATAGTTTCTACAAAGTAATATCGTCCACAGCTTTCCTTATCTCATTATTGAGCTTCTGTATTGTCTTCTCAAGACTTGAAAAGGCCTTTCTAGATAAAGCAACAATTATCCCTGAAGCACAGTAGGAGAATATACCGGCCGCAACTTCTGTCCTCCTCTGAACCAGTACCGATGAAAGCATTACTGCAAGAGGAAAAAGCGGTGCGGCATAGGCAGAGAATATGTACAGCTTTCTCTGTAGCTCTGATGGTTTTCTTAGCTTCTCTTCGAGAGAAAGCACAACTTCTTTAAGCTTCTTCAGATTCTCGGAATCGATTATCTTGCCTTTCGTACTTTCGTTAAAGGTATCGGTAAGAGTTAGTACACTGTGAACATCTTCTAGAAAGGCAGAGATCTTCTTGGAGCGACCACCCCCCGGTACTCCCATTATAATCAAGTAGTCGAAAACGATTACTAGCGGAAGAAAGAAAAAAATGGGCTGCGTATAAGTGCCCTCGGCGAAATTGAGTATAAAAAGAATTGCAGTAGCTACCAAATAGTAAACCGTCAACTTTTTCATCAATCCATTTCCGGCAGTTTCTCCACCATCACTGAGGACGCGGAGACCCTTACTTTACATTCGTCAATCTCCTCAACCCAGTCTATCGGTATGAGCTTTTTCGACTTGGAGCCAAAACTACCATATTCGCAAACTAAATGAGTTATCTTCCCTTCGTCATTCAGAACGAAGCTTCTTAACCTTCCAATCATCTTTTCCTCAGCACTAACTATATCACAACCTGGTTCGAGTGACTTAGTATCTTTGGGAACGTTTATCGAAGTATTGAGAGGCGGAAGAGGATAAAGCTCTGCATAATCACCTACCGGTCTGAGCCAGTATACCGGAGTAACCCCGCTTTCCAAGTTATCAATCTCCTCTCCGGTCACAAAGAATGTCTCCTCGTAATCCTGCAGAGTTTCAACATCCTTCGATTCAATTTTCAACCTAACCTCATCGGGAGCCGCAAAAAAGACAGTCGTTATCGGCACGAGCTTTGCCACTCTGTTGAAGATACCTTTCTCTATTACGACATGAGTGACTTCATTGTTCTTGGGATGAATAACAACCCGGATGACTTTTCCGAGATCTTTTCCATCGGAAGAAATGGCTTTTGCACCCCATCTAATTCTGTTTTCCATAGGTTCACCCCCTTAAAACAAGTTTATCACGTAGGGTATGCTCTACCACAAAGACAATTGGTTATATGACTGCAGAAAACTGGAACGAGTTGTAAAATATAGGAGCTGAATGGTCAAGGATAGAGAGAAATACTGATACTGGTCAAAGCACTTCGCTGAAGGAATAATCAAAACCGAGAGGAGGAAGTTCGTCTCTCCGATTTGGATATGATGGACAATGCGCTATATGAGCCCACTTAGGCTTTTCTGGATATTCGTCAAAGTTAGCACGTTCACCATAGGTGGTGGATACGCGATGATCCCCGTCATCAAAGAATTCATTGTTGATAAGTACAAGATTATGCAAAACGATGAATTTCTTGATGTTATTGTTACTGCCCAGACAGTACCCGGTGTAATTGCAATCAACACCGCGATGATACTGGGGAGCAGACTGTCCGGATTCTGGGGTGCATTTTTCGCGGTTCTTGGAGCTTCGTTAACTCCATTCATAATAATACTGGTTATCGCAAGCTTCTTCACTGATTTCGTTGATCTACCTGTTTTCAAGGGCTTCTTTGCAGGAGCAAGGGTCGGAGTTACCGTCATATTGGCCAATCTTTCTTTCCAGTTGCTGAGGAGAAGTCTCAAGAGATATATGATACTGGCGGTTATTACCGCGGGGACAATTGCAATTGTCCTTCTCAATTTATCTTCGATCTGGGTCCTGCTAGTCTGCTCTATGCTGATCTACTTCATAGACAAGCGGAGGACGCAATGATCCTAATAAACCTGTTCTGGGCCTTCTTCAAAATCGGTCTTCTTGCCTTCGGGGGTGGTTACGGTGCTCTCAGCCTCATTCAGGATCAAATAGTTAACATAAACAAATGGATTGAACTTGATGAATTTCTCACTCTTATTTCTATCTCTCAGATGACCCCGGGGCCGATAGCAATCAATTCTGCTACCTTCATTGGATATCAAATTGCCGGAATACCAGGATCGATATTCTCTACAGTTGGAGTAGTTCTTCCAAGTGTGTTCTGGATCTTCTTGATATTGAAAATCCTGAAATTTGTGTCTAAGTGGATCGATACAGTCGAAGTATTCAATGCACTACGTTTGGGCATAATCGCGCTGATTCTTTCGGCGACTTTCAGAATTGGGATTGAATCTATCAATAGTATTTTTGCACTCATTCTTGGCATTGCTGCTTTTTACATCCTCTATAAGTTTAAACCTTCAGTTATCTGGATTGTTCTCGGAACGGGTTTGATGGGAGTAATCATGAGCTTGTTCCTTCCCCTATAAACCTTATATTATTTGGCTTCTGAGCCACACATGTGCAATAGAGTCAAGAAAAACTTCATTCTTTTGATTGCAAACATCGAATTTTTCATTCGCATGAGTAATTTGATCAATTTCTTCCTGATCTAGCGACGACTCCACTTGAATAATTAAGAAGATTAAAATGAATATATTGATTAAAACTATATAATACTTCAGGCGTATGATTACACGATTAGATCTTGAGAATCTGCAATTATAACCATTTACAGACCGTCAATATCGATTATCATCTCTATGCTTTCTCTTGATAAGTTTTAGAAATCAGCTGAACGTGATCTACAATAGACTTGTAATCTTAAGTTGATGGAAAGTTTCTAGATCCATGGATCATCGAGTGACTTATTCTTTTCAACTGATTCTTGACGATGTGAGAACTAAGTATCTGAGAATTAAAGCAGTTAATGTACGCATTATTGCTCAAACACTTGACCGAGGGGGTGCATTGTATGTGGAAGATACCTGAAGAAGACGAGCATTAGCAACGGTGAATCGAGAAGGTAAAAAGGAAGTTGACTGATTTGGAGGTGTACTGGATGAAGAAGATTGTTGCGATCATTCTATTGGGTTTAGTTGCTTTTGGAAGTATGGCTTTTGCAGGACCTGGACTCTGGAAGATCCCCGAGGACGAGATAACCGTTGATGGTGGACCGGGTCTGTGGAAGATTCCTGAAGGTCATTGATTTATCTACACTTAGCCTGTTGGGATTAAGGGAGGTTGTTTTAATGAAGAAGATTTTTGCAGTTTTGCTTATAGGACTTGTTGCTTTTG
>NZ_AYTW01000030.1 GCF_002752635.1 Mesotoga sp. Brook.08.105.5.1 | reverse complement strand
GATTGAACATCTCGTCGTCAAGGAATGTAGGAATAATGTAAACGCCTCGTTCCGATCTTTCGAGAAAACCTTTGTCTACCAAGACTCTCAAATAATGACGATTTATCCCCGCTGTTGTGACTTGCCTC
The DNA here is from genome assembly GCF_002752635.1 of Mesotoga sp. Brook.08.105.5.1. Classification (NCBI taxonomy): domain Bacteria; kingdom Thermotogati; phylum Thermotogota; class Thermotogae; order Kosmotogales; family Kosmotogaceae; genus Mesotoga; species Mesotoga sp. Brook.08.105.5.1. The sequence goes on along the minus strand of NZ_AYTW01000030.1, from coordinate 4,139 downwards.
GATGTGACTATACCGTTGTTTTTACGTGCGATGTCTAGAATCTGTTCAGCATAAGACATGTATCACCTCTCACAAGAGAACAAATATCATTTGCGCATACAATTGTATTGTTTATGTGCATGACTGTCAATACTATCAAGAATAAAGGCGGACTCCTTTGCAGATGACAGCGGAAGTTGTGGACACCTATTTTTGTCCGTTACTTACAATCAATGAAAGAGCAGATGCTGAATCAGAGTCAACATAACGAAAAGTCACACATGCGGAGTAACCGAACATATTCATACAGGTCGTAACTTCTCGTATACCCTTACTCAGTCGTTCCAGTAGAGAGTCGTAGAAACACTTGCTTCGTCATGTTGGAGCTATGATCAGGGATCTGCTTTTCAGTCTCATCGGTGAATCGTTTAAGCCCCTTGAGCGATCAACGGCTTGAAAATAGGGACTCTATTATTTACATTCCGGAAACGTTGTTCAACGTTCCAGAGTTAAGAAATATCTTTCGCGCTCTCAGTAGCCGCAGCGATTGTTGTTCAAGCGAGCACATATGCTAGAATTCTGTTCTGTTGTTGGTTTTCTTTCATTTCTTATTCTGGGGAATCTGCTTAGGTCCGGTACTTGTCTTGATTGGAGTGTAATTATGTATGGCTTATCTTTGTGGGATCCCAGGGGGTAACGTATGTCATTGAGTGCATTTCTTTCTGTAATCGTTCTTCTTGCGATTGGTTTCATCGTTCTGTATGTCTTGAGTATCTATCTTAAGTTCAGGAAGTCTTCGTATAAAGATGCGAGTTAAAAAGCAGATTCATTCGAAGTTAAAAATGTGGTTTACAGCAGCTAAGCTTGGAAACATATCCAAGACTTCCGTAAAAATAGGGAAAACATAGTCTTTAGCTCTGTCCTCAATTATCCCGGCTTCAAATAGAAGTGCGGTTATGTACTGAAAGAGTGAGATACTCATTAAGAAATCAGTCTGTTTCTGCTTTTGAACCAAGTTGTTCATTTCCTCGATTGATTGGCGAGTGTTTCCTTTGCCATTTTTATTCATTAGAGTATATAGATTGTCAGCAAACCGAGAGATGTCTTTTGGCATTAGCTCAGGCGGTATAAGATTCCGCTCAAACCACGTATGGCAAGTTTCAACGATACGATTTTTGTCTTCTGTCATGCTGTGATCACTTTTGGTGATTTCGCCTGCAACGGTGTCAAAGCAAAGGATTAGAGTATCAAGTTGCTCAACTGAAGCTTTTATTTGCGATGCCAATCTTGAACGACGCCAATCAATGGAATCTGATTTGTATGTAAGAGCATGATTTGTGACTGACCATGCGTGCTCAAATGCAGAGCAGATTTGAACCTCAAAATCAACATCATATATAGAAAAGTAAGAGCGATCTAGCATTTCCTCTGGAATGCCTTTAAGTCGACAAGTCATTCTTGTCGAGTCAAAACGGAAAACATCTGGAGCTTTTTTCTTCTCTCCTCGAGTTGTTTGTTTAATACAATCAAAGGCACTTCTGAAGTACTGGATAGTCTCTTTTTCTTCCCTAAGGGTGGGTATAACGACAGTAAAAGCAATGAGATCGTCTAATTCCGTCCATCGTTTGAACCTTCCTGTTTCGATCTTCTCAGAAATCGATTCAAGGGACTTCTTTCTATATTTGAAGGCATATCCCCTCTCTTCGCAGAAACCCAAGATTTGTTCTCGTGCCAATCTTGCCGTTTTATCCAAGAACGAATCTATCTCCGCATACTTTCTCTGGACTGAAATAGGGACGATCATAGACTTTTGATTACACTCTCCAAAACTCTCATCCTTGTTCTTATTGATCCAATGTTCTTGGATGCAGAGCGTGCAGCCTCATAGTAATCTGCTAGCGACTTGTCTGACTCCCTTTCCGAAGGGCTGTCAACTCGTACTAGAAACCCCATTAGTCTTTCGGCAAGTGCACCTTTATCGGTTGGTAGTTCGTTTCTCTTGTAAAGCTTAGACAACACCACAAAGAATGAATAGAAGTCAGCTTGATTTCGCAATCTAGATCTAGAAAGCTCCGGTTTGGACGCAGCGGTCTCACCTATATAACGTACAAGTTGTTGGAATTCATCGATCACCACATTCCTATCTTCCCAAGACATCTCTCTTTCGCTGTAAGCTTGATCAAGTTCATCTTGATTATAAGATTTCTCTCCCTCTTCAATAGAAAGCAGCAATTGCGATGTGAATTCTACGTCCTTCATCTGTCTTCTGCTTCGCAAAGCAATTTGTGGGAAGTTATTCGGTAGCTTCTCAAGAAGAAACTCGCTCATTTCTTCTGACTTCTCAATAAATGGACCGCCATACTTCGCGTGTCTGAGTTCCTGAGGAGATAATCTAGCGACATTTCTGTTTATTCTGTCAAATATATCGTGTATCACTTGTTCTTCGGTTGTTGGAACATATTCGACTAGGATCTGATAGGTCCAGAAAGCGATCTTCGTTTCTGTACTTAGTTCAGAAAAATACTTTCCCCGAGCCTCTGTCATTTTCCCGTCTTCGCTTACCGGAAAGAGGTCTTTCGCAAAATCGAACAGTGTTGAAAGTCTTTGCTTACCGTCAACGACGCTGTACGTTGATCTTCCTTCAGGGGTAATGTGATGAAACAAAAACACGGCTGGTGATGGGTATCCGAGAAGCACGGTGTCAATGAAGTATTCCTTATACTCCTGATTCCAAACACTCCTTCTTTGGTATGGCGGATCCATATCAAGCAAGCTACGAGTACTCAGGTCCCAAAACCAAGATATGGGTTGAATGTTTGATTGTCTCATTTTTTCACCTCTCTTGATGTCTACTTTTAGCAAGAATAGCAGCTAACCAAGATAGCATGTTGTTGTCTATTTTTTTGTAATCGACAGTGCATAGGTATCTTTGGAATTGTCTAGAAACAACAAGTACCTCTTCAGATATTATACATTAACCGATTAGTATTGTTATCTCTTAGGCACAAAGTTCATTTTTCACCTTATAGTAATGTGGCTCTTTCTTGACGCATAAAACGGGACTCCATTTTTAGGAACAGCAAGAAAACAGGGAGTCTATTATTTACATTCTCAAAATAGGGACAGACTCCATTTTTGAGAACAAGAGCAGTTCTTCCTTCATAAGAGCGTGCAGAGAGCCGTCCTTCGACCTTCGTCCAGGAGCGTGGACCCGTCCTTCGGAAGAGCGGGAGAAGAGCAGTTCCTCGTTCCGACGCTTCGCGACTAGGTTCTTCGTTGGTTTAGGATCGAGGGCGTAGAGCGGGAGCAAGATCCATTACTTAAAGAACGGTGTCCCGTATAGAATTACTTCGGGCTGACACGGGATAATCGGATGGGGCATTAGAATCTCATTTCTTTGTCAACAACCAAATGTTCTTGTGGGCCTTCGATTCCTTGTTTGTGGAGAAGACGTATTCTCTGTGAGTTCTTGGTGATCTTTACGTTGCCAGATGAAACCCAGAAGAACTTCCGGTTCTCAGTGATGACTCTTATCTGATTATCTATGATCCATCGCTTCATCCATTGCGCCTTCTTGATCACCTCATCGACCTCGGATTCATTTGCCGGATGAATCTCTATGAATGCTGTTTTCAGAACAGCATCACTCTCGATGAAAACAGCATAGTCCCATCTATTCTCAGTCGGATAATCCTCTTTGAGGCAGCTATCTATATCAACGCTCTTTGCATTGGTTCTCGTTTCTTGAAGACTGACTTTGTCAGGTTTCCCAATTGCTTGAAGTCCGTTCTTTATACAGGGGCCAAGTGATGAATTCATTATGGGCTGCATTTGATCCATTTTCTACCTCCAGAGCTGTGCTACGATTTCGTTTGTCTTGGAAGTGAATTCTACGAGGCCACCCCATTCCGAAACTGACTTCTTATCGCTCCCGGGATCGAGTGAAGAAATATCTTCAGTCACCACGCCAGCGTCGGTTGGTTTGAAGTAGTTGACAACGAGCTTCTTGTTTTCCAAATCCTTTATTAGTTTGTTCGTATTTGTCGTTGTTTTTAGTTCGAAAAGGTCGAGGAGAAGCTTCCTCTTTTTGTCTGCAGTTGCTTCAGGATGAGATACAAAAAAAAATAAAAAAATAGGGACAAAAATAAAAAGTAAGGGAC
>NZ_AYTW01000029.1 GCF_002752635.1 Mesotoga sp. Brook.08.105.5.1 | reverse complement strand
ACTCGCGTAGAAAGTTGTTCCTCCAAGATTCATCAGATTAGTGTTTCCATGTGCAATGAAGTAGAGGGTAATGTAATCCACTTTTTCAGTAGTCAAGAGATCGTTCATTGCAGCTTGAACGGCAGTCCAGCTTGGAGCGGCCGCTCCCGCGACATATTTCACGTCACGTACTCTGTCAGAACCCATAATGGCCTTGAATGCGTCAGACATAAGGTTTCTAACGTCACGAGCCTCTGCATAAAGATTCTGTGATGGTGTAATCCCACTGGTAATTACAGCGCCTTTTACTCTGAGAACCCTCTCCAACAGAAGTTCTCCGACATGAAATGAATGAAACCCATTCCCAGAGAGGAAAAAGACACAATAACGTAGTGAAAGTGTAGACAGCGAATAGTCAATTTCTAATTGATTTTGCTATCTTCTTTGTGCTTTCACACTGTTCTGTTATGAAGAGTAACCTAAATAGGGTGTCTCACTAATCAAATAGCTTGAATGATATCCAATCCATAATCTTTCTCAAATAACGATGGTGAAGATGATAGTAAATGACCACGAGATTGTAAGTGAGAATCTTAAGGCCGATAACTGTGTCAAAGTCTCTATTTCTTATGTACTATGTGAATTCCGAATCAAGGATACCTTAGAGTGTTGAATTGGTTCTCTCTATCTCTTCCCTTAGCTGCTACCTCATTGAGTGAAGCTTTTTCAGTCCAGTTGCCAGTCAACGGAGCTGTTTCTGCTTTTCTGTATCTAGACCTCTCCTTCTGTTTGTGTCAATAACCGGTATCAAACCGGTCTTCTCGAATATATAGCCATAGAACTGATTGGAATCATATGCGCTATCAGAAAGAATGTACTTAGGTTTACATGTGTCAGCTATCTTCGGTGCCACCTTCGAATCGTGTGTCGATCCTCCAGTTATGATCCAGTCGATTATTAACTTGTTGACCAGATTAAGAGATATATGCACCTTTCTTCCATAACGTAAGTCTTTGTTCGTCTTCGCCCAAGTGGCCCCCTGGTCTTTATACTTCCCTCTCTTCCTTCTTCTCTGTGCTGTAGAGCCTTTACATGACCGCTCACGAACGAATCTACCGCAACTTCTTTCCTTTCGAGCCCTTCCAGATCTGTAAAGAGTTTAGTTATCTTCTGGACTATTTCATGAAGAGGTATCCGTTTGGCTCTTCGACACAAGGTCTGGAATGATGGTATCGTCTTCAGCCCTAGGTACTCGATATACTCGCCATTCCCTTCAAGAAACCTCTT